>JALSLF010000235.1 GCA_026988445.1 Bacteroidales bacterium | reverse complement strand
CCTTTTGTGCAAAAATTTGCTTTTGATGAGTTTTGGACAGGTATTCCCTGGGGTTGGGATTTAACGGATAACAAAACTTTGTTCGGATTTATTTTTTGGCTCATTGCCGTATTAGGTAATCGAAAAGAGAATAATCGCCCATATTTAACGGTAATTGCTGCAATCGCTATTTTGATAATATTTTCCATACCTCATTCAATGTTTGGTTCAGAACTGGACAGAACCACAGGAACGGTTACACAGGGCTTTATTTATCTATTAAAGCTTTACATTTAAGGTTCTATTACCATTTAACGAGTAAGCTGTTATTTTGTTTTGTATGAGTAGCAGCTTGGATGTTAGGACTTAGATGTTGGATGCAATCAAAATTTAGTCATCTAAACGAAATAGTTTTATAAAAAACATTGCTTTAAACCTGCAACCATCTTCTACTGCAAAGCCAAAACCTTGTCCGACCACTGGCGGATCGTGCACCAATACTGATGTATGCTTTGGCTTTTCGCAACAAGCATAGCTGCAGGTTTAAGGTATTATTTTAATGGTTCAACATGAATGGTTGCTTCAATATTCATTTCTTTACGTATGGCATTTTCAATTTGTTTACTCACTTTATGGGCTTCAAATAAGGATAAGTGAGCGGGCAGTTTAATGTGGAAAGTTATTTCGTTATGATTGCCGTAATTGTGAATATGTAAATGATGAAAATTGACATCAAGTTCAGTAATACGGCTGATTAGGTTTTTAATTTTTTGTTCAAAATCTTTGCTTGGGTTTTGTCCCATTAATGGGCGAACAGCATCGCGAATAACTTCAAAACTAGCATAAAAAATAAGCAAGGCGACCATTATACCCAGTACTGAATCGAGCCACCAAAATGTTCTGCCGAAAAATATCCCGAAAAGAATAATTACCGATGATATAGCATCGCTCCGGTGGTGCCATGCTTCTGCTTTTAGCGAATTCATTCCGGTTTTACGATATGCCCAAAGTGCATATTGAGCACTTAATTCTTTAACAACTATTGAGATAATAGTAGCAATAATTGCCCATTTGCCAAAATTTGCTTGTTCTTTTGCTAAGAATTTATCAATAGATTCAAGCATGAAATTAAAAGCTATAACTAATAGTAAAACTCCGATAATCAGCGATGCAATAACTTCTGCTCTGCCATGCCCGAAGGGATGATTTTCATCGGCAGGTTTATCCGCTATTTTTAAAGCAATAAGTAAGATGACTGATGTTAATGAATCGGAAAGTGTATGCCATGCGTCGGCTATTAAAGCAACCGAACCGGACAGTATTCCTACCCAATATTTTAAAACAAACAAAAATATATTGCTGATTAATGATAACCAGCCTTCTATTTTTGCATAAAAACTTGCTTTCTTATATTCCATAAGCTTGTTTATTCTTTTATTCTGTTTTTAATATCCATTTGTTCATGTAATATTCTTAAAATTAATATTGAATTTTCATTTAAAATTTGATAGAAAATTATGTGGCGTACTACTTTGATTCCGAATAATGAGTGTAGTATTGTTTCATATTTTTTACCTATTTCCGGATTTTTAGAAATTTTTTCGCAAGATTCAAGAATAAGATAATAATATTTATCAGCTTGATTTTCAGACCATTTATTATATGTATAGTTCCATATATCCGATAAGTCTTCAATTGCTTTATTTGAAAAAATATACTTAGCCATTTAATTTCCGTTTTGACTTTATTTCTTTCAAAAAAGTTTCGGGATTAAAATTTTCTACAATTCCGCTTTCTATCCCTTCTTCAATGGCTCTTTGTAAAGCAATCCTTCTATTTTCTTCTTCTTCTAAAAGCCTTAAGCCTGCACGTATAATTTCACTTGCATTTTTGTATCTTCCGGAACTAAGCCTATTTTGAATAAATTCGTCGAAATAGCTCCCTAATGATATAGATGTATTTTTACTCATAATATTCTTTTTTTTACAAAGTTACCAAAAATTGGTAATAACCCCAAGTTCAAATTAAAAATAACACGTTAATTACCTCCAAATTTTCTTTTGGTTTAAAGCTCTTTGATATCTTTTTGCATAAATATTATGTTGTGTAATGTTTTTTGAAAAATAATGGTAACCCGAAAAATCTTCTTTTGCACACATAAAAATATAATTGTGTTTTTCGTAATTTAAAACGGCATCAATTGATGATATTTCCGGAAGATTAATGGGGGCAGGTGGCAAACCCTTATATTTATAGGTATTGTATGGCGAATCAATTTCTTTGTCTTTGTTGAGCACTCTGCGAATAGAAAAATCGCCTATTGCATAAACAACCGTTGGGTCAGATTGAAGCAACATGCCTTTTTTTAAACGATTAATATAGAGTCCTGCCACTTTTGCTTTCTCATCGTTATGTCTCGATTGTTCTGCCTGTACTATTGATGCCAGCGTTGAAATTTCCAAAGGCGACATATTCATTTTTTTAGCTTTTGACAGACGCTCTGTTGTCCAAAACTTTTTATATTCTTTATTCATTTTTTTAAAAAAACTTTCGGGCGAACTGTTCCAATAAAATTCATAAGTATTTGGTATAAACATGGCTATAACCGTTTTAGGTGTAAAGCCGTAAGGTTTTAAAAATTCTTTATTGTTTAATAAGTTTAAAAGCGATAAAGAATCAAATTCCAATGTTTTTGAAATTTTTCCTGCAAGTTCCTCTTTTGTACGTATATTATTAAAGGTTAGTTTTACAGGTTTTTGTAAACCTCCACGCAACATATTAATCAATTGATTATTACTCATTCCATTAATAATTTCGTATCTTCCGGGACGAATTTTTCTGTATTTTTTCTTTTCGGAAAGCCAAACAAAACTTTCTTTATTTTTTAAAATATTATATTTTGTCAGGCTATCTATTACATTGGTAAAATTTGCTCCGGTAGGAATATATAAATAGAATACTTTATCGTTTTTAATTTGGGTATTACCGGTATAAATTTTATTGTAATACGAAAAGGCAATGAGTGCTGCGATTATCGTAAAAGTAAAAAAACTGTAAAAAAACAGCTTTATAAAGGAGGTTTTTTTCTTCATAACTTGTATTATATTAAAGCACTTATTAACCGAAGTATTGAATTTATTAGATTCGATTAAAAATAAAAATGCAAATTTATACTAAAAAGGCATTAAATAAAGAAAATTGTATGATAAAGTGTACTATTTTAACCCTTAATTAATAAACTAACATGGCAATTACTATGAAAAAGTTTTTATTATTTATATTCTATTTTTCGGTAATATCAACATATGCACAAATTAATGATATTAAGAAAAGTTCAAAATCAAACAGTTCAAAAAATAGTAGCGTGAGCACTTATTCATCAACTACCGATGATGATTTTACGGGTGCATGTATGGCAGATATTGTAGGTTGTTGTTTTGAGAATGGTTTTTCTTTAGTATTTGGTTTGCTTGTCGAAAACAATCGTATAGTTATGCAGAATCGTGATGCTGACGCAACGGTGATTTCTGCCGATTTTAAGGCTAATTTTGCATTGGGCTGGCACTATTCTTCGGCTAAAACTTATGTTTATGTGAATTATTTGCCTGAAATAAGTATAAACCTTGCATCTTTTACTACTTCGTTCCGCTATAATCTTTTAACGGAATATACGAATGATTTCCCCAATTCTTTCACTTCATGGGAGTGGTTATTTCTGTTCAATATTCAACCTTCACCGGTGTTTAAAATGTCCTTGGGTACCGGTGTGCAATATGAAAAATATTCAGATAGTTATTTTAATGAACACTATATTGGCTTTAGGTTCAGAATGAGAAATGAACGTGATTTTTTGGAGACTAATACTCGATTCTCAATTGATTACGAAACAGGCGCTGTTCCATTTTTAGAGGCAGGAATACATTATAAATTACAAATTGCCGAATTTGAACATGTTTATATGTACCTGAGTTTAGGCGGATTGTATCAAAATTATTATTCATCGCATGATATTTGGTTGGGTAGGGGTGGTTTGATTGTAAATTGGCATTAAATTTTAAGCTATTTTCACTAAAATTGTATAAAAATATAATAATTGTTTAATTTTACATGCTCAAAAAAATAATTTTAAACAATTATGTGGCAATTACTAAAAAAAGAGATTACCGGATTTTTCAGTAGCTTAACCGGATATGTTGTGATTATTGTATTTTTATTACTCACCGGTTTATTCTTATGGATATTTCCGGGGCAGTTTAATATTTTAGATGCGGGATATGCAAGTTTAGACTCTTTATTTATTATTGCCCCTTGGGTGTTTTTGTTTTTGGTTCCCGCAGTGAGCATGCGCCTTTTTGCCGATGAAAAAAAATCAGGAACTATTGAATTCCTTTTTACGCAACCGCTTACCGAGATGCAAATTGTTTTGGCAAAATATTTTGCCGGACTTTCTTTGGTGATTTTTTCATTAATTCCTACATTAGTTTATTTAATCACGGTATATTATCTCGGTAAACCCGTTGGTAATTTAGATTTAGCCGGCATTACCGGCTCATATATCGGATTGTTTTTTTTGGCAGCCATTTATGTTGCAATTGGTGTTTTTTCATCATCGCTAACCGAAAATCAAATTATTGCCTTTTTAATAGCTGTTTCTTTATCTTTCTTTTTTTATATTGGTTTTGAAGCAGTTGGAATGCTTGATTTTTTAAATCCCCTATCCGGTATAATTTTAAATTTGGGAATTAATGAACACTATAAATCGATTAGTCGCGGAGTTATTGATATCCGTGATATAGTTTATTTTCTTTCGGTAATCAGTCTGTTTATTTTTCTGACAAAAATGGTTTTAGAGAGCAGAAAGTGGTAATAACTTTCCTGAATTTTTTTAATTATGATATAGAGGTGTAATTATTTTTGCTAAATTTGTCATACGTATTACTCAAATATACAAAAAATGAAGCTCTATCGTTTATTTATATTGATTTTAGCATTGTATGGCAATGTCCTTTCTGCTCAGCAAAATATTTCGGTTAAGAAAATTTCAGAATTAAACGGAATATCCTCCGGTTTTCGTCCTGTTTTTATTTCGGATAAAAGTATTGTTTACACGGATGAGTTAAATAATGCTTTATTTTTATATGATATTAAAAAGAAAAGTGCTTTAAACTTGTGTGATGATATAGGTTCGGGTAATCATTTTATAATATCACGCGATGGGAAAAATATTGCTTATAAATCCTATAAAATGGATGAGTATGGTAGAAGGCAATCATCGGTTTATATAATAGATATAGAAACAAAAGTAAAAAAGGTTATAATTCAAGATGTTCGTGAATTAAGTTCGATAGATTTTCATAAAGGTAATTTATCCTTTACCCATCAGCAGTCTTTAAAAGAATATAGTCTAAACCCTGAAAAAAAATCAAAAAACGGATTACTTGCCTTTACTGATGCAAATTTAAACTTAGTAGCAGTTGAAAATAGTAAACAAAATATTATTAACCCGCTTGGTAAAGGAAATTATATCTGGGTATCAGTTTCGCCCGATGGAACAAAAATTTTATTTACTAAAACAGGAAAAGGAACATTTATTTGCAACAGTAAAGGTGAAGATATTATTAATTTAGGGCGTTTACATGCTGCAAAATGGTCAAAAGATGGTAAATGGATAATTGGAATGAACGATTTTGACAACGGACATAAATATACAAATTCACAAATAATTATGATATCGCCGGATGGCAAAAACAGGCAAATATTGGATTTGAAAAATATAAAAATTGCCTTATATCCTGATTTATCTTCCGATAATTCAAATGTTGTTTTTAATACCGAAACCGGAAAAATATATATTTTGAAGTTAAAATACCGTTAAATGAAAAACTTTGTTTTATTGATTCTATTCATTGTTTTTTTTACAAATATCAATGCACAGCAGTTTACAGGCTATAAATTTTGTATTGATCCCGGGCACGGTGGTCATGACCCGGCAAACGACCGGAGAATTGAATTGCCTTACGGTATCATCTTTTGGGAATCGGAAGGTAATCTACAAACCGCATTTTATTTAGATACCATTTTACGCAATTTAGGTGCTAACACTAAACTTACAAGAACGGCTAACGATGATGCTGATGATATCTCATTGAGCGAACGCTCTACAATAGCTAATGATTTTGGAGCAGATTTTTTTCAATCGATACATACAAACGGAGGCGATGGTACTGCAAATTACTCTTTGGTACTTTATAAAGAGGTAAATGGTGTTCCTGCTTTTTCGGCAGCAAAAAATATGGCAGATATTATGGCTCCCGTTTTAATGGATTTAATGCGCACAACCGATGCATATAGTCGTGGCGATTATAGTTTTTTAGGTTTTAATCTGGGTGTTTTACGCAATACGCAGATGCCTGCGGTTTTGTCCGAAGGAGCTTTTCATGATTATCCTGCCGAAGGTTTACGTTTAAAAAGCACTTGGTTTTCGCAAAATTATGCTTGGGCAATTGCCAAATCATTTTTACAATTTTATAATAAGTCCGGATTTTCAAAAGGCAGAGTAGGTGGTGTAATAAGCGATGACTTTACTGCTGAAGCAATAAACGGTGTTAAAGTAAAGGCAAATTCTGCTGATAGTTGTATTACCGATGAAAACTATAACGGGTTTTATGCTTTAGATTTAGTGCCCGGAAATTATACGCTGACCCTTAGTAAAGACGGATATATTAGTAAAGATGTTCAAGTTAATATCTCTTCAAATCAATATACATCTTTGGATGTAGAGCTTACCTATTTTAATAACGGTATTCCGCGAGCCGATTTTTACGTATCGGGATTACCTGCCGGAGCCGGAAAAACTTTAAGCTTTGATGCAAGCCATTCTATGGATCCTGATGGCAATATTACTTCTTATGATTGGGATTTTGACGATGGAAAAACAGCAACTGGGGTTAATGTTAGTCATGCGTTTAATGCAGACGGTACTTATAACGTTCGATTAATTGTTACCGATAATGATAATAAAAAAGATACTGTTTTTAAAGATATTAGCATCATAACTAATCCGCCGGATATTCCGGTCATGTCTTTGGTAACACCTTTAAGCAAGGATGAAGTGAAAATTTCTTGGTTGCCAAGTGATGACCCAACTGCTGCTTACCGGATTTATATTTCCAATAGTGATGCTTTAAATGATTTTACACTTTTGGCAGACACTAATGAGTTAGTTAAAGGAACTACCGAATATATTGCTAATATAGATTTGAATGATAAATCGTATAATTTAAAAATTACTGCTGTAAATTCAGCCGGTGAAAGTGATTTTAGTGATACGTATTCATTAAATTACGATACCGATACAAATTCACGTAGGATATTGATTGTTGACGGGTATGACCGTCTTGGTTCTTGGGGCAATCCAACCCATGAATTCTCACATACTTATATGTGGGCTTTGCGCGATGCCGGTAATTTTATTATTTCTTCGGCAAGTAATGATGCAGTAATTTCAAATCTTGTAAATTTGAATGATTATGAAATCGTTTTGTGGTTTTTAGGCGATGAATCTACCGCTGATGAAACATTTAACGCATCTGAGCAATCAAAAGTAAAAGCATATCTTGAAAGTGGCGGCTATTTGTTGGTAAGCGGTGCTGAAATAGCTTGGGACTTATATTATAAAGGAAGTAGTGCCGATAAAAGTTTTTATAATAATTACTTAAAGGCATCATATAAAGCCGATGGAAGTTCGGGTAATAATCCGGCTACAGGAGTTTCAGGAACTATTTTTAACGGAATTTCTTTAAATTACGGACAAATATATCCTGAGGATTATCCCGATGAGATTACAAGCTATGGAGGTTCTGAGAATATTTTAAAATACAAAAACGGACAAGTTGCAGGTATTGCATTTAAAGGTAAGTTTGGAACCGGTACCCAAACAGGAGCTGTTATTAATATAGGTTTTCCTCTGGAAAGTGTTGATAATCATGATGATTTAGTAAGTTTCATGCAAAAATCAATACAGTATTTTGATGGTTATTTAACCGGTATAAATAGTGTACAGAATGATAATTTTGCTCCTGAAATATTTCCAAATCCTGTAAAAGATAATTTGAATTTGAATTTTGCCGATAATGCTCAAGGCGCTATTCAAATTGCCATATTAGATATTTCCGGAAAACTTGTGAAACAGCTCAATATTCAAAAATCAAATCATATAAAAATTAATGTATCCGATTTAAAAACCGGAGTGTTTATTTTAAAACTTAAGTATAACAAGGTGATTTATACTTATAAGTTTGTTAAATAAAATCCGTTCCTTTCCTTTTTATTGCTGTATCTAATTTTGATTTTAAAAAAATAATGTAAATTTGCTCATTATCTTTGACCTTAATTAAGCAATTATGTAAAGGCATAAAAATAAAAAAATGAGTAAAAAAAACATTAAAAAGCAAAATATCACCCAATTTATACTGATTTTTATATCAATTATTCTTATAAACTACATTGTTTCGTTTATTTTGCTAAGGGTTGATATGACTTCTGAAAAGCGATACAGTATTTCAAAACAAAGTATTGAATTATTTAGTAATTTGGATGATGATATATATATAAAAATTTACCTTGACGGTGATGATTTACCTATTGGTTTTAAAAGAATGCGCCGTGAACTATCTGATTTGTTAGAAGAATTTAAAGTTTATGCAAAAACTGATCTTAGTTATCGCTTTATTAATCCAAGTGAAAATCCCGATAAAAAAATACGTTTTGCTTTATACAAAGAACTTTTTGAAAAAGGTTTGATACCCATTGAAACGCATGAAACTACTGATGAAGGAAAAACAATGCAAAAAATGGTATTTCCCGGTGTTGTAGTAGTTTATAAAGGCAAAGAAATGGGTGTAAATTTGCTGAAAACCGACCCTAGATATGCACCTGATAGTGAAGAGAATATAAATAATTCAGTCCAATCAATGGAATATGAGTTAACCAATGCGATACGTAAACTGAGTAAAGATAAAAAGCCCGAAATTGCTTTTCTCGAAGGTCATGGCGAATACAGCGAGATGCAGGTGTTGGATATAAGTAATGCACTATCGGAATATTACGAAGTAAAACGTGGTGCAATAGGCGGTATGTATGGTGTTTTGGATAATTTCAAGGCGGTAATAATAGCCGGACCTATTTATAAATTTAATGAACAAGATAAATTTGTACTTGACCAATACTTGATGAAAGGCGGTAAAATTTTGTGGCTTATTGATGGTGCTTATATTAATCAGGATAGTTTGCGCTATTCGCCCTTAACTGTTGCAATGCCCTTAGATTTGAATCTCGAAGATCAATTATTCAGATACGGTGTGCGTATAAATCCCGGTTTGCTACAAGACGGACAATGTGCAAAAATAGGAATGGCTCGTAAAGCTCCTGACGGACAAACTCGTATTAATTTATATCCTTGGACATTTTACCCCGTTGTTTTATCCGATAATAGTAATGAAATTAATAAATATGTCGAAGTCATACGTTTTGAATACCCGACAAGTCTTGATACGGTTGCTTCTTCGCCAAAAGTAAAAAAAACGGTTTTGCTACATTCATCGGCAAAAAGCAAATTTGATTATGCACCTGTCGAAGTTAATTTAATGAGCGCCATGGAGCCGCCCGAAGAAGCAAGTTTTACACAAGATAGTTTATTCTTAGCTGTTTTGCTGGAAGGTAAATTTGAATCAAACTTCAAAAATCGCTTATTAAACCGGAATATTACACAAGGACACAAAGTATTGGAAGAAAGTAAGGAAACCAAAATGATTGTTATTTCAGGAAGCTCCATAATCAAAAATGATATTTCGGCAAAAGGAGAAATGTACCCTTTGGGTTTTGATATCAATACCAAAAAAACATTTAAAGGCAACAAGCAGTTGATAATGAATGCTGTAAACTATCTTTGCGATGATGAAGGGCTTATGGCAATTCGCTTACGCGAAATAAAATTGCGTTTATTGGATAAAAATAAAATTCTTGCTCAAAAAACATTGTGGCAAACTTTGAATTTGATTGCTCCGATTTTAGTAGTGTTAATTTTTGGTTTAGTTGCCACTTATATTCGGCGAAAAAAATATACCAAGTAATTTTGTAATTGATATTTTTTAAAAATGCATAAAGGAAAATTATTAACTGCATTATTAATTGTTCTGATTTCCTTAGCAGGATACTATACCTATCTGCATAACAAAGTGTTAAGCAGTGCTGATTTTTGTATTAAAAACAGTTCGGATATTACGGCAATTCATATTGAACAAGGAAAAAATAAAGTAACTTTACATAGAAAAAATCAAAAATGGTTTGTTAACGATACTTTTCCTGCAAATAGAAATTTGATAAAGCGCTATTTTAGGATTTTTAGTAATTTGAATTTAGTAGCTCCTGTTTCTAAACAAAAAGCCGACAGTATAAAAGAAATTTTATTAAAATCAGGCTTAAAAATTACTTTGTTTAATGATGATGATATCGAATATGAATATCTTCTTGGTGAATTAAATCATAGCAAAACAGGGAATTACCTTTTGTGTAATGATAATCTCGGTTTGTTAAATTCATTAGGCTTACTTAAAAATTTAAAAAATATTGTATCGGTACAAAGTTTATTTTGGCGAAATAAAACAGTTTTTAATAAGCCGGCAAGTGAAATAAAAAGTATTCGATTTAAAAATTTTCCATTGCCGGAACAGTCGTTTTTGATAAAATTTGAAAAAGGCAGATTTAATTTATTTGATTATAAAAATAATAAGATTGAACACTACGATACAAGTTCGCTAAATCGTTATTTAAGCTATTTTCAAAATATTTCTTTCAAACAAACAGAAAATAATTTATCGGATATTCAAATAAACTATATTTTGAAAAACAATAAAGCTTATTTTATTGAATTGATTGATGAAAACAATATCAAATACCAATTAAATTTATATTTTAAACCACAACATGCCCATAATATTAAAAGTACAGACTACGATTTGAATTTAATCTACGGAAAATTAAATAATGAAAAGTATTTATTGATATTTGAGTATTATGAAATAGACCCTATTTTAAAAGAACTTAATTGGTTTATCAAATAAGTTTATCTGTTATAGATAATTGGATAATTACACGTTTATCTGCTTGAAACTTTTCCGAGATTTGGCAAATTGTTAGAGGGCTGAATGAAATATTGTTGTATATTTAACAAATATACTAATTTACCAATACACTAATAAAACACAGCTCTAAAATTTTAAGATTGTTGATAAAATAATATAAAATTTACCCAAATTGTATTAAAAAGAATTGAAAATTTATTTATTTTGCGAATTCATTGGTAAAAAATTGATAACAAATATAAAATTAGCTATATGAAGTTTGTAATTTCCAGTACTGAGCTATTAAGCCATTTATCATCTGTAAGTAAAGTAATCAGTAGCAAACACACCATTCCTATTTTGGATAATTTTTTATTCAGCCTTGAAGGTCAGGAATTGATAATTCGTGCTACGGATCTTGAAACCACTATGATTACCCGTATTGAGTTGGATAATGTAGAAGGTGAAGGAGTATTGGCACTCGAGGCAAGACGACTAACCAATATGCTTAAAGAATTTCCCGAGCAGCCCTTAACTTTCGAGGCTGATATGGAATCTTTACAAGTAGATATACTTACCGAGAATGGTAAGTTTAGCATTATGGGACAAAGTGGTGAGGATTATCCTGAATTACCAGTTTTACAAGAAGAAAACAGCCACTCACTAAAATTAAGCTCCGAGTTGCTATCAACAGGAATTACCAAAACAATTTTTGCTACCGCCGATGATGAATTACGCCCCGTAATGAACGGTATATTTATGGATATTGAAGAGAGTAATATTACTTTTGTAGCTTCCGATTCTCATAAATTAGTTCGTTATCGCCGTAGTGATGTAAATACCGGAATTAATACTAAATTTATATTACCCAAAAAACCTGCAAACCTATTAAAAGGCTTATTGCCTTCGGATGATACAGAAGTTGATATGCAGATTGATGCTAACAACGCATTTTTTACCATAAATGGCTGGCAGCTAATCTGCCGTTTAGTGGAAGGCGAATACCCAAGTTACGGCTCTGTAATTCCTGAAGAAAGTCCTTATAAAGTAGTTATTGATAGAGTTCAATTAAATAATACCATTAAACGTGTGGCTGTATTTTCAAATCAAGCAAGTAATTTGGTAAAATTAAAACTTACCTCTAATGAAATGACCGTTTCGGCACAAGATATTGATTTTTCAATTTCAGCATACGAAGTATTGAACTGTCAGTACGATGGCGACGAAATGGAAATTGGGTTTAAATCGGTGTTTCTAACAGAAATTTTATCAAATATTTCTTCTACCGACGTAGTGATTGAATTGTCCGACCCAAGTCGTGCCGGAATTCTTTTGCCACTGCAAAAAGAAAACGAAGCAGAAGATGAACTTATGCTTTTAATGCCTATGATGGTATAGACACACCTTAAAATAACTAATAACTCTTAAAAAGCCTCGAAATATTTCGGGGCTTTTTTGTTTTATCAAAGAAAATAAGCTATTCGTGTAAAAAATGTATTTATTGATATTTTGATATCATGGTAATTTAAAACTATCTTCAATAAATGAAAATATACTAATGCCTGATTATTAGTTAAATATATTAAAATCTGTATATTTTGCTCAAAAGCTTTTTGTGATGTACTTTTAATTTATAAATTTGTATATCAAAAATGGGGGCTTTGGGTTTGAAAAATACAAAATTTTTATATAGTAAGATATCCCAAACAGGGGCTATAGTTAGTAGAATTTTACCGGTTTTGCTTCTTATGTGCAATATTTCTTTTCTGTCGGCTGCCCAGCCGCAACATGTAGATAATAATCAAACAGCACCAAAAAATAATTTGCAAAGAATTAGGAGCTTAAGTACAGAAGCTTGTCGGCGTATTGCCTATGATTTTTTAAAAAGTGAGTCGGAACAAACAAAAGCAATTCCCTATCTTGAATACCTTTTAGAAAAAGAAGCAAATAGTAATTCTGCTGATATTCATGCATTGGCAAAAGCTTATTATTATAATAACCAGTTTGATTTAGCCATTAATTTATTGCAAGAGTACACCGATAAAGTTAAAGGACGAAAATTAAAGTCAGAAGCAAAAAAAGAGTTGGACTTATATTTACGAGCCAAAAGAATTGCTGAAAATCCACTCGATGTGCAGTTGATAAATCTTGGTGCAAATATAAATAGCAAAAACCCGGAATTAAACCCTTTTGTTTCGGAAAATGAAAATATTTTGGTGTACAGCGCTCGCAAAAACAGAGATTATAATATTTACGTCAGCAAAAAGCAAAAAAACAAAACAAACTGGACAAAAGCAAAAAATGCCGGAAACCTGGTCAATACCATCAATGATGAATTGGTTGCCGGTTTATCGCACGACGGCAAACACTTGTTTGTACACTATACTCAGGAAAGTGGCTTTGAAGATATTAATACAAGTTTGCGTATTAAAGGTTTATATAGAGAACTGGACAATATAGGTAAAAAAGTAAATTCAACCTATCGAGAAGAAGGTGCTTGCTATTCAAAAACCGGCGATACCTTGTTCTTTGCCAGTAATCGCGAAGGGGGATTTGGTGGACTTGACTTGTATTATTCGTTAAAACTACCGGATGGAACCTGGGGGAAACCTTTAAATATGGGTGCAGCAATTAATACTCCCGAAGATGAAAACTACCCTTACATAGACCCTAATGGTTCAAATCTCTATTTTGCATCAAAAGGTCATGAAGGAATGGGTGGATATGATTTGTTTTATACCTATTGGGATAATGCCGCCAATGATTGGGCAAAACCTGAAAACTTAGGCTTTCCTATTAATAATCCTTACGATAACAAAACCATTAGTTTTACTTTAAGCCCCAGATATGCTTATATTTCTACAATCATGCGCGAAGGAATGGGAAGCTATGATATTTATAAAGTTGTTTTTTTAGATAAAGAGGCGGATTATTTGATTGTTTCAGGGAATATTTTTGTTAAGGATTCAACAGGGATTAAAGAATTTAAAAAGTACAACAGCAGAGTTTCCATTACTTTGGAAAAAAATAATGAGTTGTATGGAATTTATGCATTTAATCGAAAATATAATCATTTTATATTAGCATTAGAGCCGGGTACCTATTTTCTAAGCGTGAAAGCCGATAATTTTATTCCTGTTAAAAAGAAATTTACCATTCCTGAAAATCATTACCGGAATAAAAAGCGAAAAATAAATATCTACTTACAAGAAAAACCGGATAAAAATTCACAAAAATAAATTCTGTTTATGGTTTTGTTCTGATATTAATTGATATTTTTGCAATAAATTAACAGTTTATTCTTAAAAAGTAAAACCCTTTGAATACAAACATAATGCAATTAAATTTAACAAAACCATTGGTTTTTTTCGATTTGGAAACAACCGGAATTAATGTTTCAAAAGACAGGATTGTAGAAATATCCGTTTTAAAGGTGATGCCCGATGGAACCGAACATAAAAAAACATGGTTGATTAATCCAACAATTCCAATCCCTGAAAAAGTATCAAAAATACACGGTATTTATGATAAAGATGTTAAGGACAAGCCTACTTTTAAAGATTTGGCTAATGAAATACTTGAATTTTTTGGAGATGCTGACTTAGTAGGATATAATTCCAATAAATTTGATATACCCTTATTAGTAGAAGAATTTTTAAGAGCTGAGTGTGATTTTGATGTTAAAAACAGACGTTTTATAGATGGTCAGGTTATTTTCTTTAAAAAAGAACCGCGTACATTAAGTGCTGCTTATGAGTTTTACTGTGGTAAAAAATTGGAAAATGCACATTCTGCCGAAGCGGATGTTTTTGCAACCTACGAAATACTCAAAGCACAAATTGAGCGATACGACGATTTAAAAAATGATGTTAGTCAATTGTCAAAATTTTCATCGCAAACCAAAAATGCGGATTTTGCAGGAATGATTATTTTTAATGAAGACGGTATAGAAACTTTTAATTTTGGGAAACACAAAGGAAAAACCGTGCGAGAAGTGTTGGAAAAAGAACCCGGATATTACTCATGGATAATGGGTGCTGATTTTCCTTTATATACCAAAAAAATTCTTACACCCATTTATTTGGAAATTCAACAAAAGAGAAAAGAAGCTGCTAAAAAACAGCGGGAGCTTAATAAAAAACGCCAAGAACTAGAAAATCGAGATTTAAGTGAAGATGAATTAAAAAACTTATTAAGTAAAAAATTTAAAGTAAAATAATTATGAAGATAATTTGCATAGGCAGAAACTATATTGAACATGCCAAAGAATTAAGCAATCCGGTTCCAAAAGAACCTATGTTTTTTATGAAACCTGAAACCGCTATTATCCGAAATAATAAACCTTTTTTTTACCCTGACTTTTCAAAAAATATTCATTACGAAACGGAAATTGTCTTAAAAATTAACCGTTTGGGTAAAAATATTGAGGAACGCTTTGCACATCGTTATTACGATGAAATAGGAATAGGTATTGATTTTACGGCTCGCGATTTGCAGGATAAATGTAAAGCCGCCGGCAAACCTTGGGAAATAGCCAAAGCTTTTGACGGTTCAGCACCTCTTTCTGAATTTGTGGCAAAATCCAAGTTTGAAAACTTAAATGATTTGAACTTTAGTCTTGATTTGAATGGAAAAACCGTGCAAAACGGTACAACAAAAGATATGATTTTTAATTTTGATGTGCTGATTGCTTATATCTCACGCTTTGTAACTTTAAAAATCGGGGATTTAATTTTTACCGGTACACCGGCAGGTGTTGGTCAAGTAAAAATCGGCGACCGATTAACGGCTAAAATTGAAGGTGAAACTTTTTTAGACTTCTATGTGAAATAGAGTAGAAGCTAAAAATTAACATAAATATTAAACATAAGATTACGTTCGTTCTGGGGAAGTCGGGCAGCGTAATAAACACCATCTGCACTACGTACACCCGGGTCATAGTATTTGTTGTTTAAAATATTATTGATGGAAACTTGTAACCTAATGTTTTTAGATAGCTTATATCCGATTGCTCCGTTAAATAACCAATAAGCATCAATTTTAGTAAAGGGATTTTCCGAAATAGTTGTATTTTCACCAACAGGTTTTTCGCCAACATAGTTTACGCGTAAATTAAGATTTAACTTTTTAAGAAGAAAAACATCAACCCCTGCATTAAATTTATGCGAAGCTATATCACCAATACGGATTTTATTATCATTTTCCGTATTGAAAGGGTAAGTATAGCTGTAATTAAAATAGGCTGAAAAACTTTTGCTTTTGTAAATGATGTTTGATTGTATTCCTGAAATCTCCATAGAGCCAATTGCTTGGTGTTGTGTAGTTTGTATTGTATCTCCTTGTTCATCAATAAAGTCAACAACAACAGTACCTACAGCATTGGTGTAACTTGAGTGGTAAATACTAAAATCTATGAATAGATTTTGTGATATATTCCATAAAACGGATGTTTCAAAATTTTGTACTTTTTCAGGGGCTAAGTTGGGGTTGTTTAACAAACGTCCCGGAGTTATTCCGTACTTTGTCCAAAATCCGGCATCTTTGTATGCTTCTGAATAAATAAATTTTATACTAAAATCTCCCGGACGATAGATTAAAGCAGCTTTAGGCATAAAAACAGTCCCGTACCCTCCTGAAACTCGTACTTTATTATTATCTAATCTTCCTCCCAAATAAATATCAAAATTATCAGAAATTTTGTAATTAAGTTGAGTATATATGCCTAAGTCTGTACTTTGAAAGTTATTGCCTCCTTCAATATCCGGTGGAAAGGCAGTTTCTTCCGGATTTGCTTCTTCGCTGATTAAAAAAGCACCTTGTATAAAACTTTTTCTTAATTCTAAGCCGGTAATTATATCTAAATTCTCATTAGGACTGAATTTTGTATAAAATTCGGTTCGCATTTGTATAGAGTAGGTATGGTACCATGTTACATACCAATAGGGCTTGATAATTAGGCTGTCAGGTAAAAGTAAACCATTCTCATCTTCTAAACCGTTTAAACTTATGTTTTGATTAAAATAGCCCATGTAGTAATATTCTTGACTACTTCCTAAAAGTTTGTGCTCTTTAAAACGTGTAAAGCTGGTTACGGAAAATTTATCGTTGATTTGTTTTTCATATTTTAGGTATAAAAAAGAATTATTGGGAACCCACCTGCCTCCATTATCGGGTCCTAATTCAAAATCATCGCGATACCACGCTCCAAAACCTTCATCTCTTTTAAATGTAGAAAAACCGATTAAAAAATCTTTGAGTTTAATTTTTCCGTAAATATAATAGTCTTTTTTAGCATTACTATAATGCGGAGGTATATTGTGCAGTGCTGTGTCGCCGTAATAATATTGATTGTCTAAG
>JALSLF010000234.1 GCA_026988445.1 Bacteroidales bacterium | reverse complement strand
ACTTTTGTAAAATCACTTAAACCTTGATAGTTTTTTTCTTGCGCATTTAATCCCCAAAATAAAAATACACTCATTAAAAATAATACTCCTTTTTTCATAATTTACCGTTTTAAAATTTATTAATACACTATAAAGACGATAATTTATTTACTGCGCTGCATTGGAGTACTGTTTTTTTTTATTCGTAAATAATAAAATCAACTTTCCGTTTTAACTTTCCACTTATTTACTAATGTTTTTACAATTGATTTTAAATCTTGAACGGCAATATAATCAATTTCTTTAAAATCAATTTTTATTTCATCACCTAATTTGCTTTTTACCTTTAAGTAGGTAGGTTTCATTTTAATACTTTCTAAATTTTTCCATTCAATACTGATTTCTTTTCCGAAAAGTTTATCTTTTAATTTGATAAACTGTTCGTTAATATGTATGTATTTTTTACCCAAAAGTGCATCAATAGACTTACCCGTATAGGCTTGATATGCTAATGTTATTGCCCATATTGTCCATAAAAATGCAGTGAAATAATAGGAGGGTTTATGTTCTTCGTAGCCAATATACCAATACCATGATACAATTAAAATAAGAACAATAGCAATAAAATACCTCCAAAATTTACTTTTGATTTTATAATCCGGTATTAAATCATAATAAAATTCCATAATTTTTATTTTAATCTTTATAAATTAATACTTTTTTTTCACCCTTAGATTTTAAATAACCGCGAAACATTCCGGGTGTATTAAAAGGCATGGCAATATTTCCATTTTTATCTACCGATATTAAACCGCCTTCTCCACCAACATTTTTTAAAGTATTGTTGATGATTTCATTTCCTGCTTCCTGCAAGCTCAAGCCTTTGTATTTCATCAAAGCCGATACCGTATAAGCAACCACATAACGAATAAAAAACTCTCCGTGTCCGGTACAAGATACCGCACAAGTAGCATTATCGGCATAAGTACCGGCACCAATAACCGGTGAATCGCCTATTCTGCCGTATTGTTTGTTGGTCATACCTCCGGTAGAAGTTCCTGCAGCTAAATTACCGGCTTTATCCAAAACTACACAACCTACTGTTCCGTGTTTTTCTTTTTCGGCATTTTTCTCATTTTTTAATACTTTTTGAAGGCTTTTCCAGCGGTTTTCAGTATAAAAATAGCTTGGGTCCACAATTTCCAAACCTTGTTCTTTGGCAAACTCCGATGCACCTTTGCCCGAAAGCATCACATGCTTTGATTTCGTCATTACCGCATAAGCCAATGTTATTGGGTTTTTAACATTTGTAACTCCGGCAACTGCACCCGCATTTAAAGTTTTTCCATCCATAATTGATGCATCCAACTCGTTTTTACCCTCGTGCGTAAAAACCGCTCCTTTGCCGGCATTAAAA
This sequence comes from Bacteroidales bacterium, assembly GCA_026988445.1. GTDB lineage: Bacteria > Bacteroidota > Bacteroidia > Bacteroidales > NBLH01 > NBLH01. The sequence continues at coordinate 1,301 of JALSLF010000234.1, read as the reverse complement.
AGAGGAGAGTTTTCCATAATATTAATAACTGCTATAACGGTTTCGGTTGCCGTACCGCCTTTTTCAAGGATTTTTTGTCCCGTTTCAAGCGCTTCGTTGAGTTTTGCACGGTAAGCCTTTTCTTTTTCGGGCGTCATGTTCTGTTTGGTAATTACTCCGGCGCCACCATGAATAACCAATACATAATCAGGTTTTTGCTGTGAAAAGATACTGAGTGAGAACATCAGCGCAAAAATTGATATTGTCAGTTTAAAAATAAAGTGTTTCATTTGCATAATATTTTTTAATTTCTGTAAAAATATTCAATATCACTAGCAATAACAAATTTGGCAGCAAAAAGTATATATATAAAAGGTATAGGTGAGATTTTGCTGAAAAAAACAAAGCGAGCCAAACGACTTTCGATAAAGGTAAAACCTTTTGACGGGGTAATGGCAATAATTCCTTACTATGTAACTTATAAAACCGCCGAAAACTTTATTCGCGAAAAGCAAGAGTGGATAAAACAAAGTTTGGTAAAAATGGAACAAATTGAAAACAAGCGTACTGTATTTACCGAAAATACATCTTTTTGTACCTTGTACCGTTGTTTAAAAATAGAAAAAGCAAAAGGAAACCGGTTTTATACACAAATTACCAACAATGAAATTAAAGTAAAATACCCCAAGGATATACCTTTGCGCGATGAACGCATACAAGCGGGTATCCGTAAAGCAGTTGAAAAAGCATGGTTTATTGAAGCATGGGAACTTTTACCGAAGAAAACCGAAGAACTGGCAAAAAAATACGGATTCCAATACAAGAGTCTCAATATAAAAAATACCGTTAGTCGCTGGGGGAGTTGTTCTTATGATAACCGTATTAATTTAAGCTTGCACTTGATGCGTTTACCCGAGTATCTTATTGATCATGTAATTTTGCATGAACTTTGTCATACCATAGAAAAAAATCACGGCAAAAGTTTTTGGACACTTTTGGAAAAAGTATCTCCCGGTGCTCGTAAATTAGCAAAAGAGCTGAAAAATTACGATGCACGAATTTATTGATTAACTTTTTTTATTCTATCACGATTTTAAGGTTTTATAAAAAAGTTCTAAGCATATATCTAAAATAATAGGATTCATGCAACATTTTTTGTATAATTAGCGTCTTTATTTTATTCCATTAATATGTTTTATCATTTAATTTTATCATTATGAATAGACTTTACCCAAATCTTTCACGCTTTTTTTATATACTAATATTATCTGTTTTATTTCAGAATACACTATTTGCTGCTAATATAAGTTCAACATCATTAG
>JALSLF010000233.1 GCA_026988445.1 Bacteroidales bacterium | reverse complement strand
CAATATCTTTTATCTAAAGAAACAATAACAAGTATTGCTATTGACGGAGCTAACCGTAAATGGTTCGGTACACGTAATTCGGGGGTTTATTTAATGTCGGAAGATTGTAGAACTGAGATTTTTCATTTCCATACGGGAAATAGTCCTATTTTTTCAAATACGATTAACGATATTGCAATTAATGAAAAAACGGGCGAAGTTTTCATTGGTACACCGCTTGGGGTAATTTCCTATAAAGGAACAGCTACCGACGGAATCCAAAATTACAAAGATGCCTATGTTTATCCTAATCCCGTAAGGGAAAATTATGAAGGGAAAATTACCATAACCGGTTTAGCAGCTAATGTAAATGTAAAAATAACCGATATAAGCGGTCGCTTGGTATATGAAACACGTGCATTTGGCGGGCAAGCAATATGGAACGGTAAAACTTTTTCGGGCGAGCGTGTAAAAACCGGTGTGTATTTAATTTTTTGTACCGATGATGCAGGTGAATATAAAAAAGTTTTAAAATTGTTGTTTATTAATTGATATGACTCTTATTACACAGAAAACAAGAGGAATTGTTTTACAACAAATAAAATATTCCGACAGTCAAATAATAGCACATATATATACTGAGCATTTTGGCAGGCAGGCATTCATGTTTCGTAAAGCGAAAAGCAAAAAATCAGGCAATAGCTTAAATGTACTACAACCACTGTTTCTACTTGAAATTGAGGCACAGATAAAAGACAAAAGACAAATTCAAAGAGCAAAAGAAATTAGAAATTACCCACACTTTAATGAGCTTCCGTTTAATATTTTTAAAAGTAGCATTGCTATTTTTTTATCAGAAATACTTTCGCGTGTTTTAAAAGAAGAAGAAGCTAATTTTGAACTATTTAATTTTTTACACCATGCTATTCTTCTTTTAGATGCAGAACAAGAACATTTTGTAAATTTTCATCTACTTTTTTTATATGAATTAAGTAAATATCTGGGTTTTTACCCCGAAAGAGCATTTTTTCAAGACGGTAAATATTTTAATATTGCCGAAGGTGCCTATACCAAAAAACAGGAACTTAAATTTGTTTTAAACAAACAAGAAAGCTTACTTTTATCACAACTTACAGATAAAGGCTTTCATCAATTAAAAGAGATTAAACTCTCTCGTATTCAAAGGAATTCATTATTGGATATTTTATTGCAATATTATTATTATCATTTACCTGAAATGGGTAAAGTAAAATCATTGGACGTATTAAAACAAATTTTTTCCGGATAAATAAAAAACAAATCTATTCCTTATCTTTTTCCCTACCTGAATAAAGTTTTTTTGCAGCATATCCAATACCGGCAGCTAGTAAAAACCCTAATCCTCCATCAATAGGAATTGGAACCGGATCGGGAGGAGGCGGCTGAGCTATAGCAGTTTGAACAAAAGCAGGAGCTAAAATAAATATTATAATAAAAGTAAGTATCGTTAAAAACTTTTTCATCTAAAAATTCTTTTTCACAAAATTATATTAAAGTTTACTAAAAAAAATACAAATACTGTACCTAATTTTTAGTTTACTAGATTATACGTTAAATTAATAAAAATGTTTCATTGGGTAATCTATTAAAGCAGACTGCTTTTTCCCTCTAAATGTTGCCTTGTAGTTACAAATAACTAAACGGCGAAACTATATAATAAGTACGAAATAGCTATTTTTTTACATGAACAGTTTGTTTTTTTTGACGAATAGAGGCATTATTTAAAGTTTTCTACGAATTATCTAAAATTCTATTCCAATACTGTTTTATCAATTAAATAATGCTTTACATACAACAAAGCTTTTGTTTCATCAAGTTAATAATACATGATGCAACATTTTAGTATAATTTTAAGGTCTTAAATTTATTATTCACTAATTTTTATAACCATGAAGAAAATTATTTTATTGTTTTCTCTCTTATTGATTTTTAATCACTTGTCCTTTGCACAAGATGATGATGAGTTTAATATTGGAGGGAGTTCATCAGACAGGCTCATCCACATTGCCTACAGCCCAAGTACAAGTGCTATTTTTGGCTTGCATGCCGGCTGGATGGGAAACAATGGCGGAGTACTTTCCGGAGGAAACTTAATTGATGCCGGTGGTTTGTATGTTGCAGGGCGTTACAATAGCCGTAATATTCTAAATTTAGACTTTTGGTCTGCAACACTGGGTGTAACACTTCAATTGACCGAGTTTGCGCATGTTTATCTCGGCGGCGGTTATGGAGAGTATGTTTATCCATACAACGAACCTACTATTCTTCCTGATTTGGAAATTAAAGGTGTAGATTTAGAAGCCGGATTTATTTTCAAAATTGGTGCATTCACTATTCATGCGGGTGTCTCCGATTTAGATTTCCAACAATTAGATTTAGTTGGCGGTATTGGTTATACCTTTTAAACAGTAATTAAAATTAAAAACTTAAAATTTTTTAAACAATGAAAAACAAAAACATTTTTAAACTAATAACAGCTGCTATTTTAGTAGCGATGATTTCTTTGGCAGGATGCCAAAAAATGGAAATTGTGAAAGTAGTAGGATTTATTCAAGGGCATGCCTTTGATGGTAACACCAACACTCCTTTAGATAGTGTAAAAGTAGTTTGGATGGTTGCAGGAGTTAAAGACTCGGTAACTGCAACTGCCGATGATGGATATTTAATTAAAGATTTGCC
>JALSLF010000232.1 GCA_026988445.1 Bacteroidales bacterium | reverse complement strand
TTATGGTGTGGCTGCACGTATTTTATCAGCGGTTTCCGAACATGGTATTAATATTCAGTTGAGTTCCATAGGAGCTTCCGATGCAGTGACATACCTAATAGTAGATGAAAAAGATACCAACAAAGCCTTAACGGAAATACACTATACGCTTTTTGAAAAAAATGCAAAGCAAAATATTAATTCATACCTAAATTGAGCGATTATGTACAAAAAGAAGTGCCAAGATATTGAGAATAAAAAGTTTAGAAAAAAAGTAAGAATACCTTTAGGTATTTGAGTCTTTTTTTGTAAATCTTTTTAACTCAATAGATTGGTGCTTATTGAAGAAGATAATCGCTCAATTTAGGTCATATATAGAAAATTAAAATAAATAATTTATTAATAAATTAAAAATCAGAGTCATGAAACAAGCACGATTAAAATAATTATTAAACTCACAGGGATATGATTATTTTAATCGTGCGGTTCCATGTGGCAATAAAAATAATTTAAAAATAATCACATGAACAAAAATTATCATTACGAAACATTACAGGTACATGCAGGGCATACTCCTGATGGCGATACACTTTCAAGAGCAGTACCTTTGTATCAAACCACATCCTATGTTTTTAAAGATTCGGAACACGGAGCAAATTTATTTGCACTAAAAGAGTTTGGAAACATTTATACACGCCTACAAAACCCGACAACCGACGTTTTTGAACAACGCATCGCGGCTCTTGAAGGTGGAGTAGCTGCCTTGGCTGTTGCATCAGGTCATGCAGCTCAATTTATTGCGCTAAACAATATTTTAAGTCCGGGCGACAATATTGTTACATCACCCTTTTTATACGGTGGTACTTTTAATCAGTTTAAACATACGTTTAAAAATCTGGGAATTGAGGTAAAATTTGCCAAAGACGATACAGCCGAAAACATTGAGCCTTTGATAGATGAAAACACCAAAGTAATTTATGCCGAATCAATTGGTAATCCGGGATTTAGTGTACCTGATTTTGAAAAACTGGCTGCTTTGGCTCAAAAATATGATATTCCGTTTTTTGTAGATAATACTTTTGGTGCCGGAGGATATTTGGTAAAACCGATTGAATACGGTGCAAATGTAGTAGTAGAGTCTGCCACTAAGTGGATTGGCGGACACGGAACAAGTATTGGAGGAGTAATTGTAGATGCCGGTAATTTTAATTGGGGCAACGAAAAATTCCCTTCGTTGAGTGAGCCAAGCCCAAGTTATCACGGATTAAATTTTTGGGAAACTTTCGGTGCGGATTCGCCTTTTGGAAATATTGCCTTTATTATTCGTGCACGTGTTGAAGGTTTGCGTGATTTTGGACCTGCAATTAGTCCATTTAATTCATTTTTATTGATACAAGGTTTAGAAACCCTGTCTTTGCGTGTACAACGAACGGTAGATAATGCTCTGGAATTGGCAAAATGGTTAGAACAACATCAAAAAGTAGCATCGGTAAATTATCCGGGGCTTAAATCAAGCAAAAGCTTCGATAATGCACAAAAATATTTAAAAAACGGATTTGGTGGTGTTCTTTCGTTCACACTGAAAGGTAATTTGGAAAGCACAAAAAAATTTGTGGATAGTTTGGAATTAATCAGCCATTTGGCAAATGTAGGTGATGCAAAAACCTTGATAATTCAACCTGCAGCAACCACACATCAGCAATTATCAAAAGAAGACCAAAAAGCAGCAGGCGTTACCGATAGCCTTTTAAGATTATCAGCAGGTATTGAACATATTGAAGATATTAAAAACGATATTGAACAAGCATTTTCTAAAATTTAAAACAAAATACAGAAAAAAATGGAAGAAATAATCTTTAAAATAGAAGCTAAAAGTGAAAGTGCAACAAAAACAAGAGTAAAAGCACGTAATTTTGAACTCATTATTGACGAACCAAAAAGTTTAGGAGGAACAGACAAAGGGGCAAATCCTGTTGAATACCTTCTGGCTTCTTATGCAGGTTGTTTAAGTGTAGTAGCGCATATAACAGCACAAGAAAAAGGTATAGTATTAGATGATTTGCAGATTAGCATCAGTGGGAATATTAATCCTGAACGTTTTCTGGGAAAATCAAAAAAAGAAAGAGCAGGGTTTAAAAAAATTAATGTTGAAATCACATCAAATGCAAACATCAGTGAACAAGCAAAAGATGAGTGGATTAGAGAAATAATTGAAAGATGTCCGGTTGGTGATAATTTAAAAAACACATCGGAAGTCAAGATTAATATCAAACAAAATAAATTACAAGGAATAATATCTTAAAAAAAAACAAAAAATTATATTTGCACCGCAAAAAAGAATTTGCGGTGCATTTTATATTAATTATGGCGTACAATATCTATAAATATCCAAAAACCTTTACATTAGAATCGGGCGAAATACTGCCGGAATTGGAAATTGCTTATACTACCTACGGAAGTCTGAACCAAGATAAAAGTAATGTAGTATGGATTTGTCATGCCTTTACGGCAAATTCAGACCCTGCGGAATGGTGGCACGGAATGGTAGGTAAAGGCTTAAGCTTTGACCCCGATAAACACTTTATTATTTGTGCTAATATTCTCGGCTCACATTACGGAACAACCGGACCCTTATCTGTAAACCCGAAAACAGGTAAAGCTTACTATCGTGATTTTCCTTTTATTACCGTTAGAGATTTGGTAAATGCACATCAATTAT
>JALSLF010000231.1 GCA_026988445.1 Bacteroidales bacterium | reverse complement strand
TTAATTTTGATGTTAATATTGTTCAGCCTAGAAATGGAAATCTTCGCTTTGTTAAAACAGGAACCAATAGCGGATATTGTTTATTACGTTGTCATGGTAAAAACCATGGTGCCGGTATGAATTATCCATGATAATTATTTTTTGAACTTTAAGATAAAAGTATGACTAAGATATATTCTTTCCGGTTTAAAATTACTGTTGCATTGATTTTTGCAATAGTTTCCATCTCTTTTATCTCATTTTACCTTTATGATAAATTTTTAACAGAAAGAATTTATAAAACAACAGAGAATAGTATTATTGGGGTATTACATTTTTTAAAAGACCAGTATTATCATACAGAGCATGGAGAGGGCTCACCTATAAACCTGATAAAAGGTATAAATGGGCATAAATGGGTGCTGAATACGTATTTAGCAGATTCATTGGGGAAAATAGTTTATGTTGCCGATTCATCGGTACTAAATGAAGAGGAGGAGCCCCTTAAGCAGTTAAGCCTTTTAGATAAAGAGGTTACTGTTGAGGAGTTTAAGGACGCGTCCGTACCTTTTACCCGTGTTTATTTAAAAATGCAAAATAACGAAAATTGTTATTCCTGTCATGATATTCGAACTAAAACTTTGGGATATACTGTTTATGATATTTCTATGCAGGAAGTTGAAAAGAATAAAGCCTTTACATTAAAATTTAGTATCTTTTTTACATTTTTGTTGATACTAATGATTGGTGCTTTAATTAGCTCTATGCATTATCGTTTTGTAAAAAAATCTTTATCTCATTTTCAATCTAAAATTGAAAAAATAAATGAGGGAGATTTAGATGAACGCGTTGTCATACCTGAATCAAAAGAATTAGGGCAATTGGGCAAAGATTTTAACAAAATGCTGGATAATTTTCAAAATACTCAAAAGAAATTACTAATTTGCCATAGGCGAGAGTTGTTGAATAATAAAAAATTAGCTACGGTAGGTGAAATGGCAGCCCGGCTTGCTCATGAAATCAGAAATCCTATTACAGGAATTGCCAATGCTATTGAAATTATTGTAGATGAAATTCAGGACGAGCAAAATAAACCTATTTTAGAGGAAATCCAACGGCAGGCGAATCGTGTCAACTCTGCCGTTTCAAATTTGCTCATTTACTCTCACTCAAAAGAACTTAAAGTTCACGAAGGAAACATTAATGTATTAGTTAAATCATTACTTTTGTTTTTAAAAAGTCAGGATCATAACAAATCAATTAAATTTAATTTGAATTTACAGCCTAAAATTCCCGTATTTAAATTTGATCACGAAAAAATTGAAAATGCACTTTTAAATTTAGGTTTAAATGCAATTCAGGCAATTCCAAAAGAAGGAAGTATTACGTATACAACAAAATACGATGCTGAGCAAAGACAGATAATTATTAGAGTTGAGGATACCGGAACAGGAATTCCCGACGAAATATTACCCAAAATTTTTAGCCCTTTTTATACTACTAGAACCGAGGGTACAGGATTAGGCTTAGCAATTGTAAAAGATATTATTGATAAGCATCAAGGTGAAATATGGGTAGAAACAAAACAAAAAAAAGGAAGTATTTTTACCATATCTTTGCCTATTGATTACAGACCTTTGTTAGGCGAATACTGATTTTAAAAAATCGTCAAATATTATAGGGATAAACTTTTTATTCTCAATAGATTGGTGCTTATTGAAATAGATAATCGCTCAATTTAGGTATAATTATAATGTAATTTATTAATCTGTTAATTTAAGCTAAATGACACCCTTGAAAATTTTAGTTATTGATGATGAAAAACTAATACGCTGGTCTTTTGATAAACAATTAACCGCAAAAGGGCATAAAGTTTATACGGCTGAGAGTGGAAGAGAAGGTTTGAATTTGTTTGAAAAATATTACCCTGATTTAGTTTTTGTAGATAACCGACTACCCGAAATGTTGGGTTTAGAGGTAATTAAAGAAATAAAAGCAATTGATGAGGATGTGGTAATTGTTTTTATGACTGCTTATGGCAGTATAGAAACAGCTGTTGAGGCAATGAAGTTGGGTGCTTTTGAGTATATAAAAAAGCCTTTTTCTTTTGATGAAATTCACATTATTATTGAAAATGTTGTTAGCAAAATAAATATTAATAAAGAAATCCGTTTATTAAGAAGACAGCAAAGTGATAAATTCACCTTTGATGATATTGTTTGCGAGTCAAGTGATATTAAAAGGATTATTAATATTTCTAAAAAAATTGCCAAAACAGAAACCACAACCATTTTACTTTTAGGTGAAAGTGGTACAGGAAAAGATATTTTTGCCCGATCAATTCATAATGAAAGTAACCGGAAAGATAAGCCGTTTGTTACCATCAACTGTTCTGCACTTCCCGAAACATTATTAGAAAGTGAACTGTTTGGTCATGAAAAAGGTGCATTTACCGATGCAAAAAATATGAAAAAAGGACTTTTTGAAATTGCTGAGAACGGGACTGTATTTTTGGATGAAATAGGTGAAATAAATCTCGCTACTCAAGTTAAACTTTTAGGTGTACTAGAAAATCGTAATGTTCGGAGGCTGGGGGGAACAAGAGATATTCCTGTAAATGCACGAATTATAGCTGCAACCAATAAAGATTTACTCAAATCAGTTGAAGAAAAAACTTTTAGAGAAGACCTATACTACCGGCTAAAAGTTTTTCAAATTACAA
>JALSLF010000230.1 GCA_026988445.1 Bacteroidales bacterium | reverse complement strand
AAAAGATAAATGAATATCGAATATCGATTAACGAATTAAGAATTAAGAAGTTGAATGAGTAGCAGGAAATCAAAAATCGTTAATCGGTGTTCGGTATTCGTTATTCAAAAAAGATAAATGAATATCGAATATCGATTAAGGAATAAAGAATTAAGAAGTTTAATGAGTAGCAGGAAATCAAAAATCGTTAATCGGTGTTCGGCGTTCGATATTTAAAAGATAAGAATGAATATCGAATATCGAATATTGATTAAGGAATAAAGAATTAAGAAGTTTAGTGAAAGCAGAAAATCAAAAATCGTTAATCGGTGTTCGGTATTCGTTATTCAAAAAAGATAAATGAATATCGAATATCGATTAAGGAATAAAGAATTAAGAATTTGAGATACTAATAATAACTAATTAATCATAGATTTTTTATAGTTTTATAAAAAAAAGTACTGATAATATCAAAATATAATAAGGGTAAAGGCAGTATTATGTGTATTGTGAATAGAAGATGAAAACTTTTAACGAACATATTGATTTAATAATTAAGTACCTTTCGGGAGAAACAAGTGCTGACGAAAGCAAAAAGCTTTTTGACCATATTGACAAGGATAAAGCTTTGAAAAATGAATTTGAAGCATTGAAAAAAACTTGGAATGTGGCTGCATCCAAACCCGATAAAGAGGTTTCATCGATTAATTTAGACGATGAATGGAATTTATTTTCTAAAAACATTGATGAAAACTCTGCTAAAATTATTCCGCTTAAACAAAATCCAAATAAGTATTCTATATCGCGTTTAATTGCGGCTGTTGCGGCTGTGTTTGTATTGGGCTTTGCCGTTTTTTATTTTTTCAATTTTAGAACCCAAGAGCTAATTGCCGGGAATTCTGTTATTGAAAGCAATTTGCCCGACGGTTCGCAAATAAGCTTAAATGCCGGCTCTGAATTGGAGTACGCAAAAAATTTTAACAAAAATAAACGGCTTGTAAAATTAAAAGGCGAAGCCTTTTTTAAAGTAAAGCATAATCCTAAAAAGCCCTTTATCGTTAAAGCCGGAAAACTGAATATTGAAGTAGTAGGTACCGAATTTAATGTAAATGCTAAAAGCAAAAAAGGTAATGTTGAAGTAGTTGTAAGCTCAGGTAAAGTTTTGGTTTATAGCAAAGCCGATAAATCGGATGCAAAACTGTTGCAAGCCGGAGATAAAGCAAAATTTATATTGAAAAAATCTAAAATTATTAAAGAACATAACTCAAATCCGAATTTTTTGGCATGGAAAACCCTTAAACTTGAGTTTAACAGGGCTACATTGGAAGATATTGTTAAAACTTTGAACCATACTTACAATGTACATATTGTAATTAAAAACCCTGAACTTAAAAACTGCACCTTAACCAACACTTTTGATAAGCAAAGTCTGGACTCTATACTTAAAGTTTTGGAAGCAACTTTAGATATTCATGTTTCCAAAAAAGGAACTACTTATGAGATTACCGGAAAGGCTTGTAACAAATAATTTTTTTCGCTAAACCGACCGAAAAGCAGGATAATGTTTGTAACAAAGAGGCACTTTATACTGATTGGTTTCTATTTTTTTGTTCTACTCAACATTAAAGCTCAAACTGTTGATTTACAACAAAAAATCAGTATTAACATTGTAGATAAACCATTAAAAGAAGCACTGGATGAAATAAGCAATAAAGCACATGTTTTATTTTCATACAGTAATGAACAAATTGATGATTCAAAGCGTGTAAGTATAGTAGCACGTAATCTTGAACTTAAATCGGTTTTGGATAAATTGTTTCGCGATCTGGATATTGAATATTTGCCTGTAGAGAAACAAATTGTATTGAAATCAAAAAGCACTATTCCCGAAGAAGTAAAAAAAAGCTTGCAAAAATATACAATTAGCGGTTATTTACGCGATGCGGAAACAAATGAGGTGTTGATTGGGGCAACGGTACGTATTGCGGGTACCAACAAAGGTGTTTTTAGCAATGCCTACGGTTTTTATTCTTTAACATTAACTCAAGGAAATTACACCTTACAATTTTCTTACATCGGTTATCAAAATAAATCAGTACCGGTAAAGCTGGATAAAGATTTACAGCTTTCGCAGAAATTAAAGCTTGACGAAACCGATTTGAAAATGGTACTAGTTACCGACAAGGAGAATGTTGATATTCTCGAAAACAATCCACTGAAAATCTTATCTTTACCAAAATCAACCATTAAAAAAACAGTAGGTTTAAACGGAGAAGCCAGTGTGGTGCGTACTTTAAATTCTATTCCCGGAATTAGTCCTTATGGAGATGGATCTGTATTGTTTTATGTGCGAGGCGGCAACAAAGATCAAAACTTGATTCTGGTTGATGAAGCACCTATTTATAATCCTTCGCATATGCTGGGCTTTTTTTCATCTATTGACCCCGATGCCATTAATACCATTAAAGTAAGTAAAGGAAATTTTCCCGTTCAGTACGGCGGCAGGCTTTCTTCTTTAATTGATATTCGCACCAAAGACGGAAACATGAACGAGTTTAGTTTTTTTGGAAATCTTTCTCCTTTTACGGGCAGTTTCGGTATTGAGGGTCCAATTGTCCGGCAAAAAGCATCTTACCGTATAAATTTGCGCAGCTCTACAATGAAATGGTTTTTTAAACGACAACCCGGTGATTTGAATATGGAATTTTACGACTTGCATTTTAAA
>JALSLF010000229.1 GCA_026988445.1 Bacteroidales bacterium | reverse complement strand
CCTTTTTTAGTAATGATTTGAATGATTCCGTTACTTGCTAAAGACCCGTATATTGCAGATGCAGCCGGACCTTTCAATACTTCAATGCTTTCTATATCACTCATATCAATATCTACCAAAGGGTTTTGGGTATAACTTCCCAAACTTACCGATGATCTAGGATCTGCATTAATAATTACACCATCAATCATATATAATGGTTCTGAACTTCCCAATAAAGTGCTGGCACCTCTTAAACGTACTGAAATACTGGATGCAGGGTTTCCTGAGTTCCGCATAATATGCGCACCGGGAACTTGGCCTTGAAGGGCTTCTGTTACACTATTTACCGGTCGGCTTTTTAGTTGCTCTTCGTTAACAGAGTTAATTGTAGCTCCTAACTGCCTTCTGGTTGTTAATCCGGATGCACCTGTAATAACAATTTCATCAAGTTTTGTTACATCAGTTGTTAGAGCTACATCTACATTAATATCTGTTTCTGCCCCCAAACTAATTTCTTTGGTAACTGTTGAATACCCCAAGAAACTGATAAGCAACTGATAATTACCTGATGCCAAATCCACAGTAAAACTGTATTTTCCTACTGGATCGGTAATTGTTCCGTAAGTCGTATTTTTAATCATAATTGTTGCTCCGGGAATAGCTTCACCCGTGCCCTCATCCGTTACTACACCACTAATAGTGTATGAATTCTTAGCATTTTGTGCTAAGACACTGCCCATCTTTGGCAGTATAATAATAGCTGCCAAAAGAATAATTTTAATTAAACTTCTTTTCATAATTAATAGGTTAATTAATAAAACATATTTATAATACAAAAGACAAAGTTATTTAATATTTTTTTATTTCCAAAAACTTGTAATACATATTACATAGTTGCATTTGAAAATTTCCAAAAGAAGTAAATCTAATTTAATTATTTGAATTGTACAAATAAATATCTATATTTGCTTTTAATAAGATGTAGTACAAATAAAGATATATAAATGAGCGATTTATTTTCTCCTATAAAGGATTCCCAGACTTTAAGTCAAAAAATTGAGCGTAAAATAGAGCAAGCTATACGGGAAAAAAAGCTTCCTGCGGGTTCTAAATTACCAACAGAACATGAATTGTGTAAAATGTTTGCAGTAAGCAGAACGGCTTTACGTGAGGCACTAAGAAGATTAAATGCACGGGGCTTAGTGGATATAAGGAAAGGCAGTGGTATGTATGTAGCCGATTATAATGTTGATGATGCTATTTCCTCTCTTTTATTATATTACGATTTAAAATTTGATAAAAATCTTATTTTACATATTAATCAGGCACGTTTAATGTTTGAACCGGAAATTGCCAAATTGGCTGCACAAAACAGAACAGAGAAAAATTTAATTGATATAAAAAAAACAATTACAGATTTAATTGCTTGTAATTTGGATCATATTCAGGCAGAGGCAGATATAATTAATCGTTTCCATGCTAAAATTACGGAGGCTTCCGGTAATTCTTTTGTAATGATTTCTATGGAACCCATTTTTTCTTTAATTCCGAGAATGAGGAATTTTATTTATGCAAATGTTGATGGAGAACGGGATATTCGTGTTGCATATCATCAAAAAATATACGATGCCATTCAAGCTCAGGATGGTGAAACTGCCCGTAATGCAATGAAAGAATTAGTAGAGCACACCAATGAGACTTATATTAATAAATTGCAAAAATATAATTTGGAAAGATAAACCTAATTTTTCTTTTATTTTTTTGTTTATTAGTGTCGATAACTACTAAAAAGGTTTGAATATTTTGATTTTTGTAAGGGTTTGACAATGATATTTATGTAAAAAATATAAACACCTACCTAAATTTAACCATTTCATATTATTCAATATAAATTTAATTATTAATTTCGGCATTTTAAACTTAAATTGTTATTTTATGAATGCTTTTCATGCATATGATATACGTGGGGTTTATAATGTAGATTTCGATAAAAATGATGTCTATAAAATTGGTTATTTTTTACCGCAAATTCTTAAAACCGATCAAGTTTTGGTTGGACAAGATATGCGTTTATCCTCACCGGAAATATTTGAGTATTTAACCAAAGGCTTAATGCATAGTGGAGTAACCGTATATGATATTGGCTTATCTACCACACCCATGGTGTATTTTGCTACTGCAAAGCATCATTTTGATGCTTCGGTTATGATTACTGCTTCGCATAATGGGAAAGAGTATAACGGCTTAAAAGTATCTACAACTAATGCTCTGCCTGTAGGATATGCAAACGGTTTACAAGAAATAGAACATCTTATGAACACCAAAGGCATTGTTATATCCGAAAAAAAAGGCAGAATTTTCCCATTTGATATCAAAGATAGTTATGTTGTTTTCCTAAAAAGATATTTGCCGGATATATCTGATTTGAAAATAGCGATTGACTGTTCAAACGGTATGGCAGGTTTATTGGTAAAAGACCTTTTTGGAGACCTTCCGATATATTTGTATGATGAATTAGACGGAACATTTCCCAATCATGATGCAAACCCCTTAATTGAAAGTAATGTTCGTGATTTAAAGAATCTTGTTAAAAAAGAAAAATTAGATTTAGGGATTATTTTTGATGGTGATGCCGATAGGGTAATGTTTGTTGATGAAAAAGGTAATTTTATACCTCCTGATTACATGATTGCTGTTTTAAGTCATTATTTTCTTTTAAACGGTAAGTTAAACAATC
>JALSLF010000228.1 GCA_026988445.1 Bacteroidales bacterium | reverse complement strand
AATCGCTCAATTTAGTTTATACCTTATGTCCACAGCTATGTTCATGGCGAAAAGCCAAAGCGTGTATCGGTATTGGTGTAGCGCAGAAAAAAGCAACGCAAGCGTAGCAATAGTTACGATGAGTGTTTACTCCGACTACCGGCGGAAGGTTTTTTTGAGCATTCCCAATAATGGTGTACGATTTGGCTTTGCAGTAGAAGATAGTTGCGGATTTAAGGTTATAACCACCTACAGTCAGACATGGTTTCGGTTTTGCAGCAAATGATAGTTGCGTATTTAAAGAACTTTGAAAATCACAAATTATTTACTTACTCATGAGTTTTCAAAATTTATCACATTGCAAGCAGGTGTGCTTTTAGCACCAAAGTATTTGCAGTTTTCGTTGTTCATAAATGCTCAATTTAGCGAATAATTAGAAAAACAATAAAAATTTTCAATAAACATTTTGTATCTTAAAGAATTATTTCTAATTTTGCAGCCGTTTTTTAGGTATTTTACAGAGAAAACTATATGTAATTTATTGAAAAATAACGTATTATTTTTGTCGGTTTTGCAAGGCTGAAAATTGTTATTAAAAACTTTTTATTTTTTGTTGTTTTAAATAAAATAAATTTTACCTTTGCAGACCAATTTTAGAGAGTGAAAATTATTTAATATATTGTCTTTATGCCTACAATACAGCAATTAGTAAGAAAAGGGAGAACGAAATTAGTTGATAAAAGTAAAGCTCCGGCACTGGATAATTGTCCTCAAAGAAGAGGTGTATGTGTGCGTGTTTATACAACCACACCCAAAAAGCCAAATTCAGCAATGAGAAAAGTTGCCAGAGTAAGATTAACTAACGGAAAAGAAGTAAATGCTTATATTCCGGGAGAAGGTCATAATTTACAAGAACACTCAATTGTGTTAATTCGCGGAGGAAGGGTAAAAGATTTGCCCGGTGTTCGTTATCACATTGTTCGCGGAGCTTTGGATACTTCAGGTGTTGAAGGAAGAACCCAAAGACGTTCAAAATACGGAACTAAAAGACCAAAAAAATAGTTTAAATCATTGAATAGTAAGAGATGAGAAAAAGAAAACCAAAAAAGAGAATTATTTTACCGGATCCTAAATTTAACGATACACTGGTAACTAGATTTGTCAATGATTTAATGGTGTCCGGCAAAAAAAATATTTCTTATAAAATTTTTTACGACGCATTAGATATTGTAGAAAAAAAGAATCCGAGTAAAGACAAAACTGCACTTGATGTGTGGAAAAAAGCATTAGAAAACATTACTCCTGCAGTTGAAGTTAAAAGCCGCAGAGTAGGTGGAGCAACTTTTCAGGTTCCAATGGAAATTCGCCCCGAAAGAAAAGAATCAATAAGTGTTAAAAATTTGATTCTTTTTGCTCGTAAAAGAAGCGGGCGTTCAATGGCTGAAAAATTAGCTGCCGAAATTATTGCTGCATATAACGAAGAAGGTGGAGCATTTAAGAAAAAAGAAGATACACACAGAATGGCCGAAGCAAACAAAGCTTTTGCATTTTTTAGATTTTAATAACAGTAATTGATAGCGAGGAAGAGAAGGAATAATCAAAATGAAAGATTCAAATTTAAAATACACGCGTAATATAGGTATCATGGCACACATCGATGCCGGTAAAACTACTACCACTGAGCGTATATTGTTTTATACCGGTATCACCCATAAAATTGGGGAAGTACATGATGGTGCAGCTACTATGGACTGGATGGTACAGGAGCAAGAGCGCGGAATAACCATTACATCGGCGGCTACAACTACTTACTGGAAGTATAAAGATCAAGAGCACAAAATTAATATTATTGATACTCCCGGACACGTTGATTTTACCGTTGAAGTAGAGCGTTCTTTACGTGTATTAGATGGTGCTGTTGCTGTTTTCTGTGCGGTTGGAGGTGTTGAACCACAATCGGAAACTGTTTGGAGACAAGCTGATAAATATAAAGTTCCTAGAATTGCCTTTGTAAATAAAATGGACCGTACTGGTGCCGATTTCTTCGATGTGGTTCACCAAATTGAAGATAAGTTAGGTGCAAATCCGGTACCATTACAAATACCCATTGGTGCCGAAGAAAATTTTCGCGGAGTTGTTGATTTAATTGAGCGCAAAGCAATTATCTGGACTGATGACGAAACCATGGGAACTAAATATGAATATACGGATGTTCCCGAAGATTTAGTTGATACTGTTGAAGAATGGCGTGAAAAATTAGTCGAAGCTGTTGCTGAATCAGATGATGTATTTTTAGAGCGCTTTTTTGAAGATAGAGAATCAATTACCGTAGATGAGTTCATGGAGGTTACTCGTAAAGCAGTAATTGATATGAAAATAGTACCTGTTTTGGCAGGTTCTGCTTTTAAAAATAAAGGGGTACAACGCTTATTAGACGCTATTGTAGCATTATTACCTAGCCCCTTAGATGTTGATGCCATTGAAGGTATCAATCCCAAAAACGATGAAAATATTACCCGTAAACCTTCAGAAGATGAGCCGTTAGCTGCTCTTGCATTTAAAATTACTACCGATCCTTTTGTTGGACGTTTAGCATATATTCGTGTTTATTCAGGTGTATTAAAAGCAGGTTCTTATGTTTATAACCCTAGAACCCGCAAACGTGAGCGTATTTCTCGCTTATATCAAATGCATGCAAATAAACAAAATCCAAAAGATGAAATAAAAGCAGGCGATATTTGTTCGGCTGTAGGATTTAAAGATATTCGTACAGGTG
>JALSLF010000227.1 GCA_026988445.1 Bacteroidales bacterium | reverse complement strand
TATTCGCTTTACGGCGGATTATCAGCAGTAGCTTGGACTGATGTAATTCAAGTAATTTTCCTTGTTGGCGGCGGTTTAATGACTACATGGCTGGCTCTTGATTTTGTAAGCGATGGGCAAGGAGTAATTACAGGTGCAAAAATGCTTTTAGATAAAGCTCCGGAAAAATTTCACATGATACTGGAAAAAGACAATCCCTACTATATGGATTTACCCGGAATAAGTGTACTAATTGGCGGAATGTGGGTAGCTAATCTGTATTACTGGGGTTTTAACCAATACATTATTCAGCGAGCCTTAGCAGCCAAAAGCATTAAAGAAGCACAAAACGGAATTATTTTTGCCGGTTTCTTAAAAATAATTATTCCAATTATTGTTGTAGTACCCGGTATTGCAGCCTTTGTTTTGGTTAACGAACCGCAAGCATTGCAACATCTCGGAGCTGTTTCTGAAAACATCATGCCTGCCCTTGACCATGCCGACCGTGCCTATCCATGGCTATTGGGCTTTTTACCTTCGGGGATAAAAGGTTTGGCATTTGCAGCTTTGGCAGCTGCTATTGTTTCATCTTTAGCATCAATGCTTAACAGTACTTCAACCATTTTCACAATGGATATCTTCAAACAATTCATTAATAAAGATGCAAGTGAAACCAAACTGGTAAATATCGGGCGTTTAACAGCAGCAGTTGCCCTTGTAATAGCCGGAATTATAGCCCCTAGTTTAAGTACTCTTGATCAAGCTTTTCAATATATTCAAGAGTACACAGGTATGGTAAGTCCCGGTATTTTAGTTATTTTCCTTTTTGGATTGTTTTGGAAAAAAACCACCCCAAATGCAGCCTTATGGGTTGCCGTTTTAACACTCCCTGTAGCAATAGCCTTAAAGTTTGGTGTTTCGGGTATTCCATTTATGGACCAAATGGGATTATGTTTCTTAATTTTAAGCGGTATAATAATTTTAATAAGCCATTTAGAGCACAAAACAGCAAGTGTTAAAGGCTTGGATTTACCTATAGATATATTCAAAACCTCTATGAGTTTTAATATTGGAGCGGTGGTAATTACCACAATTATTGCCGTGCTTTACATTATTTTTTGGTAAAACATACCCGGAATTTAGGGAATAAACAAAGCGGGATATCATAATAGGTGTCTCGCTTTGTTTTTTGTTAGCCTATTCTGAAAATAAAATAGAATAACTCTTTCACAAACAAATATCTTTTATTTACCAATAAAATTATTACATTTATCAAACATTCAGCTACTTATAATCAGATGATTATTATTTTTCTTACTTTTATTTTAATAAACTACACAAATTGAATCTTTTAAATCATAAATACTCATGTTAAAACAAATAGCAGACTACTTGCAAAAACAATCAAAATGGTTTTGGGCAACTGTATTAATCACCCTAATCGTTGATGCACTAAATTCAACTTATTTTGAAGTATTTCAAAATTATTTTTACAATATTCTTGATAGTAAAAACCAAAAATCAATTTACTCAATAATCATAATTTACGTACTTTTTATTTTGCTTTTAGTTATTATAGGGATGATGAGTTCTTATGAAAAAAGAGAATATTACACTAAAAAACAAAAACGAATAAAAAAAATATCGGATTTTTTTACCGGAATAATGATTTTGGGTTATGGAATAATCCTTTTGATGCCCTCAGCAAATATATTAGGAATGGGCGATGAACAAAGCATATTTACACAAGGACAGCAACAAACTTATTTTATGCTTTTAATTGCTTTATTCTTCATCATGATTGTTTTTGCTTTTATAAACTTTAAAACACGCTTTGTTTTCGGAGCAGCAAACTATTTCTATGCTTACCTTCCCGTACTAATTCTTGCAACTCTTTTTGTTGATTATTCAACCGCTTTATTCAAATATCAGCTTTTTAACCCGGATGATATTGCGGACCCCGAACGTTCTTCACGTATTTTAGAGTTTTTAATTCTATTTCCCTTTTATGCCCTTTTTTATAGTGCTCCTCGTTTTATTTTACTTCGTAAAAGTTACAATATACTTCCTATACTATCAGCTGTATTTTCAACAGCTTATTTCGTATGGAAAAGCCTTGAATATTTACAACTTTAACCTTTAAATATAAATAAAATGAAAAAATTAATTTTAACACTTACTACATTAATTATTGCTATAAGTATGTTTGCACAAAATAAACTTCCGGACAACGGAATTAGTAATGAAACGCATCGAAAAAACATTGGAAAAGTACTTTTTTCAAAAACCGAAGTTCTTTTTAACAAAGAGCATCTAAATAAGTGGACAAACACCTTTAATTGGGGAGAGCCAATTTACGGAAGAATGTATTGGGAAGAAGGGATTAATAATATTTATCAAAAAAACAATTGGCAAAAACCGGCAGATACTTATCGTTATGTTTTACGTTTTTACGCAAATGGAAAGCTTTTTAAAGAACATATTGTACAAACTAAGGGTGAGCGCACCAGTCTTCCTTTGTGTTTATATCCGGATCCCAAAGATACGTATCAGTGGAGTGAAATGAATATTTTATCAAACAACCTAAACAAATTTAAAGCAGTAAATAATATTATTAAAGTAGAAATATGCGCCTATAATAGAGCTAACAATAGACGTTCAGAACCATTAAGTTCCGGTACTTTTACTTTAAATGTACCACAATCAAGTATCGCAAAAGCCAATAAAATAGTTTTTACAAAGATAGAAACACGATATACTGCTAACGATGAATGGAACGATTGGGAAATAAGTACAAAAG
>JALSLF010000226.1 GCA_026988445.1 Bacteroidales bacterium | reverse complement strand
GTAATTATTTAAATCAATCGGTTCATTTAGTTAATTTTCTTGTTCTTTTTGCTAATGTCCGCGATGTTCTGGTAAGTATTTTTGAGTCTAAAGAATGGCTTGATTATTTAAAAAGGCTTGAAAAAATTGGCAAAATAAAACTGCATTGGATAAAAACCGGAAAGTTTGGCGAAATTGATTTAGCAAAATTTCAGGAACAATTAAAATTGATAAAAAACCAAGCACTTGTTAGTCTTTCTCATGCTAATGAATACAACGGCTTACTAATTCCTGTAAAGGAAATTGCAAAAACCTGCCGTAAGGAAAATATGCTTTTCCAGCTGAATTTAAAACCGAGCATAGGGAAATATAAATTGAATTTGGAAAACTTGAATCCTGATTTTGCCTGTTTGGATTTATCGGAATATTGCGGAGGTAGAAATACAGGCATTTTTTATATGAAACAAAAAATTAATGTTTCGGACAATATTTTTCATGAGTTAAAATTAAATTTACAAGCAATAGAAAATAAAGATACTTATTCAATTTGTAAACTAAATGAAAGTTTAAAAGAGATAAATGCGCATTATAATATCCAATTTAAAAGTATAAATGCACTAAAAAATTACTTTATCGAGCAATTTTATCATCATTTTAAAATAAAAAATATTATTGCAGATTATCACAAAGAAGGAATTTACACATTGCTTACTTACTTTTTTCCTGAAAAGAATTTTGGGAAATTTCCGGCGCAAAAATTAGACACAGCAAATATCTTAACAGAAATTATAAATTACCCGATGAAACAAGAAAAGGGAACTTGTATTCGGTTTTCATTCGGGAAACAAAATACAAAAGCAGAAATTGATTCATTAGTTTTAACAATTAAAAAATTAATAAATAAAACTTAGAAGTTTTTTTACTATTTTTGACTACCAATTAATTACTAATGCAAAAACTTATTAAGTCTACAAAAACACGAATTCATAAATTTGTTTTGCATAATCTTAACCTTTTTTTGCTAATTAGCATAATGGGCTTAACATTTAGTCCTGTATTCAGCAAATGGATAGCAGAAAAATTTGCACAACAGATTTTCTTTACAATTATGTTTCTTACATCGGTTGTAGCAGTAAAAACAGAACACAACCGGCTTTTGTATGTAGCAATATTTATTTCAGCCTTATCATGGGTTAATTTTCTCTTTAACAACAACTTATCACATAAACTTTCGATTAATTACCTTGCCTTTATTATTTATTTTGCCTATATACTTGCACGTTTAATAATACAATTAATCAGGGTAAAAGAAGTAAATGCCAATGTTATTATGGAAGCCATAAATGTATATTTACTTATAGGCATTCTTGGTGCAATTGTTCTCTACATGACAAACGCATATATTCCCGGCTCAATTGAAGCAATTCCAGCTAAAAACGGAATACATGAATATATTTATTTTAGTTTTGTTACCTTAACTACGCTTGGCTATGGCGATATAAGTCCAAGTCTTCCTCTGGCAAAATCAATTGTTATATTTCTGGCGATTTTCGGTCAGTTTTATATAGCAATAATTATGGCATTTTTGGTCAGTAAATTTCTAAACAAGAAAAATAAACAGTAATTTAAAATAGTTTTATGAAGAAGATTTATTTATTATTCGCAATTATTATATTCAGTGTAAACGCAAACTTTGCACAAAACTACAGTGAACTTTTTAAAAAGACAGATCCTTCGGTAGTAGTAATAAAAGTTATTGAATCATCCAGTACGGGGACGGGCGACCCATATCAACGAACATCCTACGGAAGTTTAGGTTCCGGAGTATTGGTTGATGAAAGCGGAATCATTCTTACGGCAGCACATGTTGTACAGGTAGCATCTGCCATTTTAGTAGAATTTGCCGATGGACAACAATTAAAGGCAGAAGTTCATAAAATAGCTCCCGAAGCAGACATAGCCGTAATAAAAACCATTGGGAAACCTAAAAATCCAACTGTGGCAAAACTTGCTAATTCAGACTTAGTAAATGTAGGCGACCCTATTTACATTATTGGCAGCCCTATGGGATTGTATCATTCTTTATCCGTAGGATACGTTAGTGGAAGGCATACGGAGAATCTGGATTTCAGTAGAACAGGGAAAATAGAATTTTTCCAAACAGATGCTGCCATTAATCAGGGCAATTCGGGTGGTCCGATGTTTAATATCAATGGAGAAGTAATCGGTATTGTAAGCTCTATTTTAACCCAATCAGGTGGTTTTGAAGGCTTAGGATTTGTAGCCACATCAAATATGGCAAAAACAATTATTGAAAATGAAGGTTATAATTGGATGGGGATTGATGCTCATTATGTAGAAGGGAATATAGCAAAAATATTAAACATAAAACAAGGAGCGGGATTTATTATAGAAAATGTTGCAGATCAATCACCTGCATATTTCATGGGACTTAAAGGGGGTTATCAAAAAGTAATTATTGATAAAAATGTATATTTACTTGGAGGAGACATATTACTTTCAGCAAATGATTACAAGTTTGTTGGAGAAAAGGGCTTAGCTGACTTTTTAGAATTCTATCAGAAAATGAAATCCGGCGATAAATTAATATTGAAAGTACTACGTGCCGGTGAAGAAATTCAACTGGAATGGATAATAAAATAGTAATAATTGAGTTATACCTAAATTGAGCGATTATAAATTTTGAAAAACATAAAGCACTTGCAATTTTCTTCATACATAATTACTCAATTTAGCTTATAGAATTTATATTAATCGATAAACTATGTTCAGGCTACAAAAATATCTTTCTATTATTATAACAATTACTTTGTTGCAAACTGCTTGTAGTGCTCAAGTACAAGATGAACAACAAAAAAGTATTCCGGAAACCGAACATTCGAAACATAAATCTACACAAGTTCTACCTGTTGATAATCGTAATATTCAGCGGATTAGTAAATTTATAGACACTGCACTTTTAAAACGATATTACTTTGAAATAGAACTTTTTATGACCGATGATTCATTAAATCCCGATAGACAAACGGATATTGTTTTTTCAGGAAGTTCAAGCATTCGTAAATGGAAAACTTTACAGAATGACATGAAAAACTTAAAAGTTCTTAACCGGGGTTTTGGCGGCTCTACTGTTCCCGAAGCCATTTATTATGCAGATGTTCTGTTTTTTAAACATCATCCTGAAAAAATTGTCTTTTATTCAGGTGATAATGATATTGCATTTCAAAGATGGGATATTAAGCAAGTTTTAGAATCCTATAAATATTTCTGTGAAGTAATTCACTCGAATTTGCCCCAAACAAAGATTTATATTGTTTCTTTAAAACCTTCACCGGCACGTGAGAAATATTGGAAAAAGATGAAGGTCTTAAATGACTCTTTACAAATTTATATTAACAGACAAAAACAATGTGAATACATAGATGCAGCAAGTTGTCTTCTTGATGAAAGCGGCAAAATAAAAAAAGAATATTTTGCACCGGACGGTGTTCATTTGAATAAAGAAGGATATAAAATTTGGACTGAAATTATTTATGATAAAATCAGATAATTGGATGTGCTATCCAATTATCTAATTATCAAAAATATACTATTTAACCTTTAATCCTTTTTTTAATTTCTTCGGTTTCCTTTTCAAAGCCGGGCTTCTCTAATAAAGCAAACATGTTTTTCTTGTAGGCTTCTACTCCCGGTTGATTAAACGGGTTTACATCCAATAAATAACCACTAATACCACAAGCCTTTTCAAAGAAATATATCAATTGACCGATATAGAATTCATTAATTTTTGGCAATTCAATACGTATATTAGGAACTCCACCATCAATGTGGGCAATTGAAGTTCCAAGCTCTGCCATTTTATTAATTTCGTCAATGCGTTTACCTGCCAAATAATTTAATTTATCCAAATTCTCCTCATCTTCAGGTACTTTAAGCTCAAAATCAGGACTTTTAACCGAAATTACCGTTTCAAAAATATTTCTTAAACCCTCCTGAATATACTGCCCCATCGAATGTAAGTCGGTAGTAAAATCAACACTTGCCGGAAAAATTCCTTTATTCTCTTTACCTTCACTCTCTCCATAGAGTTGTTTCCACCATTCGGCAATAAAATGTAATTTGGGATTATAATTTACTAAAATTTCGGTCGTTTTGCCTTTATTATATAATGCATTACGCGCAGCGGCATACTGTGCAGCAATATTATTTTCATAATCAACACCTTCATTAATTTTACCAAACATAAAACGAGCTCCTTTCACCAGTTCGTCAATATCAAAGCCGGCTATGGCTATTGGAAGTAAGCCCACCGGTGTTAAAACAGAATAACGCCCCCCTACATCATCAGGGATAATAAAAGTTTTGTAGCCTTCTTTATCGGCTAATTGCCTTAAAGCACCTTTTTGTGCATCTGTTATGGCAACAATTCGTTCTCCTGCATTTTGTTTCCCGTATTTTTTTTCAAGCTCATTTTTTAAGATTCTAAAAGCGATTGCTGGCTCTGTGGTAGTTCCCGATTTGGAAATCACGGTAATTGCCCAGTTTTTATCTTGTAAGTAATTTATAAGCTCAAATAAATAATCCTCACCAATATTATGTCCTGCATAAATAATTTTACTTCCCGAAGATTGCTCAAAATTTCCCGAAAGAGCATCAATAACCGCTTTTGCTCCAAGATACGAACCGCCTATTCCAATAACTACCACATAATCGGCAAGTTTTTGAATGCTTTTAGCGGTTTCTTTAATTTCATTAAGATTATCAATCTCATTGGGTAGATTTACCCAACCCAAAAAATCATTTCCTAAACCGCTTTTGTCATGAAGTGCACGGTTAGTTTGCTTTGTTTTTCCGGCAAATTTTTGAATTTCTTCCTTACTGACAAATTCACCGATACCTTTAAAATCAATTTTTATTTGTTCCATAAATCATTTAGTTTAATTGCGGCTCAAAAGTAAGTTCTTTTATTTAATTTAACAATTGATGCAAATAAAAAAAGCGACTATAAAAGCCGCTTGAAAGATTTAAACTTATTAGTTGCATAAAACAACTTCATTTACTAACATGCACCTGTTCATTTCCATTATGTACTTTGTGTTGGTGCTTAATACCGGTTATCATTAAATAATTTAACATTATTAACATCAAACCGGAAACAAGGATTAAAGCTATTTCACTTTTACTATATTCCAAAGAAATACGGTCAGTAAATAGTTTCTTTAATGTCATAATAATTTGATTTTGATGAATAGTTTGTATGAATGAGATGTTGCTTTAACGCAAATAGTTGCGTCTTATTTTTACAATTAACACTTTTTAACAATTATCTTTGACGAATAAACATTTTTCTATGATGAATGAACGTATCCGGTAATTGCTTTTCTTGAAAATACAGTCTGGCTAATACCACGCGCCGCCAAAAACAATATCATTGCCAACCATAAAGCATGATTATCTAGCTCATTAACAAACAAATAATATACCGGAAAGTAAAATACAAGAGCAGAAATAAGCATTGTATTACGCATTAATTTTGAAGCAGTTGTTCCAATATAAATACCATCCCAAAGAAATCCGGCAAAACCGGTAAGAGGTATTAAACTTACCCAAAATAAATAGGCTTGTGCTTTTTCAATTATAAGAGAATTATTAGTGAGCAATAACAATATCTTATCATTAAAAAAAAGATACAAGATGGTAAAAACGAAACTCATTCCTGCACCCCATAAAAACACATAGCGTATCATTTTTGAAAGTAACTGAGCGTTTTTTGCTCCATAATATTTACCGGCAAGCGCTTCTGCCGCATAGGCAAAACCATCCATAATAAAAGAAAATAAAAGCAAATATTGCAACAAAATGGTATTAACCGCAAGTATCCGGTCGCTCACAGCTGCACTTTTAATCGTAAAAAAAGAAATAACGGTTATCAGAACTAAAGTTCTGATAAAAATATCTTTATTTACCTTAAAGAGTTTCTTCATCAACTCAATATTAACTTTAAAAGGCAAAAGAATATTTTTAATGTGTAAAGGATATTTTTTTATAATGAACCATGCTCCTAAAAATAATCCACCATACTGCGCCAATAAAGTCCCCCATGCTACACCGTCCGATTTTAAATCAAGTCCATATACGAAAAAAAAATTAAATGCAATATTTAAAATATTTACTACAATAGCTAAAAACATAGGTGTTTTTGCGTCCTGCATTCCGGTAAACCAGCCGTTTAAAGCATATAATGAAAGAGTAGCGGGAGCTGCAAAAATTCGTATATAAAAATACTGCATTGCCAAATTCTTTACCTCATCACTCCCTGTTAAAAGATAAAACGAAATTTTTTGAATCGGATATTGCAATATTATTAAAACCAATCCGCCCAATAAAGCAATAAGAACAGAATGAGACAAAACCGCAGAAATTCGCAAATTGTCCTTTTTTCCATACGCTTGCGATACAAAACCACTTGTACCCATACGAAGAAAACCAAAACTCCAATAAATAACATTAAATATAGTACCCCCCAAAGCTATTGCGCCTAAATATTTTTCAGAATCTAAATGCCCGAGAATTGCCAAATCTGCCATTCCCAGCAAGGGAACAGTTATGTTACTAATAATATTAGGTATGGCTAATCGAAAAATTTCCTTATTCATTGAAAAAAATGAAAAAATTTATTCGCAAAATTAAAAAAACTTATTTTTATTTAGTCTAAATTTGTATTAAAATGATTTTTTTATATATTTGCTTGCATAACAATACTACACAAATACAGTATAATTAATTGAGTGATATTTTTTTACATATATTTAAGAGTTAAACATCTTAATATCTATTATTCTTTATATATATAGATTTATAGATATAAATAATTAAAAAGAACAATGAAAAGGAAATTATTCTACAGTATTTTATTGATTCTATTTATCGCTTTTGAATCGGTAAAAGCCCAACCGCCAAAGTTTGGGAACAATGAAGAAATTGGTTTATACGAAAAACTAGACAGTATTATCCCGGACGACATCATATTGATTGACCAGGATAGTAATCAGGTAAATTTAAAGAGTCTAATCAACAAACCTACGTTTATTAATTTTGTTTATTACAATTGTCCCGGTTTGTGCAGTCCATTGCTGGGTGGTTTAGCAGAAGTTATTGACCGTGCAAATATTGAGCTGGGTAAAGATTATCAAATAATTACTATAAGCATGAATGAAGATGACCGTCCGAGTGTAGGTATCCAAAAAAAGAAAAATTATGTAGCAACCATAAAAAAAGACATTGATGCTTCGCAATGGATATGGTTAACCGGTGATTTAAAAAACATTCATAAAATCACGGATGCTATAGGTTTTAAATTTAAACGAGACGGTGACGATTTTGTTCATACGGCAGCCATTATTGCCATAAGTCCCAAAGGAAAAATCACAAGATATTTACATGGTACATATTTTCTACCTTTTGATTTAAAAATGGCAGCAGTAGAAGCTGCAGATGAAAAATCAAGCCCTACCATCAATAAAATTTTAAAATATTGCTTTAGTTATGATGCAAAAGGTAAAACCTATGTCATGAACATAACAAAAATATCGGGCACATTAATTATGATTTTAGTGGCAATATTTTTCTTTACAGTTGTTTTAAAGAAAAAACCTATTACTAACAATAAACAAAAATAATAAATATGTCAACAGAGCAAACTGCACTTCCTGCAGATAATTTTTTCAATCAGGGCGGTAAAGGATTAATGTCCTGGCTAACAACCACCGATCATAAACGTATTGGTTTACTTTACATGTATTCAATTGCGATATTCTTTAGTGTTGCGGTAATTTTAGGATTACTGATGCGACTAGAACTAATTGCACCCGGGAAAACCATCATGGAAGCATCAACTTATAATAAAACTTTTACGCTGCACGGTGTTATAATGATATTTTTATTTATTATTCCGGGAATCCCTGCTGTGTTTGGTAATTTCTTTGTTCCTTTACTCATGGGAGCTGATGATGTTGCTTTTCCTCGTTTAAACCTTATGTCATGGTATTTATACATTATCGGAGCAGCCATTGCACTTTCAACATTAGTATTTGGCGAAGGTTCGGCTGATACTGGTTGGACCTTTTACGCACCTTACAGTGTAAAAACAGGCACTAATGTTTCAACATCGGTATTTGCTGCTTTTGTACTGGGCTTTTCGTCTATTCTTACAGGTTTGAACTTTTTAACAACAATCCATAGAATGCGCGCACCGGGAATGGGCTGGTTTGATATGCCGCTCTATTTATGGTCAACTTACGCTACATCATGGATACAAATATTAGCAACTCCAATTATCGGAATAACCCTATTAATGATTATTGCTGAAAGAGCATTAGGTGTAGGACTTTTTGACCCTTCACTTGGTGGAGACCCAATATTGTATCAACACCTGTTTTGGATCTATTCACATCCTGCAGTTTATATAATGATTTTACCGGCAATGGGAGTAGTTTCTGAAATTATCCCTGTATTTTCTCGAAGAAGAATGTTTGGATATAAAGCCATTGCATTTTCAAGTCTTGCCATTGCATTTGTCGGATATTTGGTATGGGGGCACCATATGTTTACCTCGGGCATGAGCGGACCTGCACGAATTATTTTTTCAATTCTAACATTTTTAGTTGCAATACCCAGTGCTATAAAAGTATTTAATTGGCTTGCCACATTAAATAAAGGCTCCATTGATTTACAACCACCTCTTTTATATTCGCTCGGATTTATTTTTCTATTCTTGATAGGAGGACTTACCGGATTAGTAAACGGGGCACTGGCAACAAATACTCATATTCATGATACGGCATTTATTGTTGGGCATTTTCATTATGTAATGTTTGGTGGTACAGGCTTTGGTTTCTTTGCAGCCATGCACTATTGGTTTCCCAAAATGTATGGAAGAATGTACAACATAAAACGTGCAACAAGAGCTTTCTGGGTAACTTTCATCGGATTTAACATACTTTATTTCCCAATGTTTATTCTTGGTTTGGAAGGAATGCCGCGCAGGTACTACGATTATTTACCGGAATTTCAAGGCTGGCAGGTGGTCTCAACAGTTGGATCTTGGATATTGGTTACCGGATTAATAATGATGTTTGTCAATATTATCCGTGGTGCACGCAAAGGAAAACCTGCAGGGGATGATCCATGGAACGGATACACTATGGAGTGGGAAACAAGTTCACCTCCACCATTAGAGAACTTTCACCAAGCTCCGGTTTTCAAGAAACCTACATACGAAGATTAAAAAAAACTAATTTACAGATAATTTAAAAATACAAATCCATGAATGAAACAATTACTAGTCATGCAGTACACCGAGACGACGAGGCTTCAAAAATCGGAATGTGGCTGTTTCTGTTTACAGAGCTCTTACTATTTGGAGGATTATTCTTAGTATATACCATATACAGGCATTTAAACTCTGCTGCTTTTGCCAATGCAGCAGGTGAATTAAGTGTTCTATTTGGTACCATTAATACAATAGTATTAATCACAAGTTCACTAACGATAGCATTATCTATCTCAGCAATAAAAAACAACAATGCTAAAAGAGCAAAGATTATGCTATGGCTAACCTTAATTTTTGCGCTTATTTTTATGATTAACAAGTATTTTGAATGGTCGGCAAAAATTCATCATGGCTTATTTCCGGGAATGGAACATTTTATGAGCTTGCCTCCCGGCGAAGGACTGTTTTTTCTTTTATACTTTTTCATGACCGGCTTGCATGCTTTTCATATAATAGCAGGAAGCATATTCATTGCAGTGGTAATTGCACAATTAAATAAGAGCAAAATCACACAAGATGATTATGTTTTACAAGAAAATGCAGGTTTGTATTGGCATCTGGTTGATGTTATCTGGATATACTTATTTCCTTTATTTTACTTAATTCATTAAATATCATGGAAAATAATCATTCACACTCAATTTCAGACAAAACCTATATATTCATCTGGGTAAGTTTACTTATATTAACATTTTTGTCTGTTGAAGCATCTTTTGTGCATTTCAGAGCATTTGCAGTGGGTGTAGCCTTGTTTATTGCTACTGCAAAAGCATTTATTGTAGCGTATTATTTTATGCATCTAAAATTTGATAGTAAAATAATCGGAATAATGGTTTTAGTTACGGGCATTGTGTTTTTAACCTTTATTATTCTAACTTTTTTCGATTACGGATTTCGTGAGCCAATTGTTTAAATAAAAATATAATTTACCTATGTTTTCTAATGCATCAAGTTTTGTTGAAGGAGTAGATATTGCTTTTTTTATAATAATAGGAATTTCCTTAGTTTTTTTAGTAGGAATTACTGCTGCAATGATTTATTTTGTTATAAAATATAATAAAAAAAGGCATCCAAAAGCAGAACCCACAAAAGATAATTTTCAACTGGAAATTTTCTGGACAGTTATTCCTACCTTATTGGTTTTGGGTATGTTCTATTACGGTTGGGTAGGCTATCGCCCTATGCGTATTATCCCCAAAAATGCTATTCCGGTAAAAGTGACTGCTAAAATGTGGTCATGGTCTTTTGAATATGAGAACGGAAAGTGGGACAGTTTGTTAATTGTGCCGGTTAATAAACCTGTTAAGTTAGAACTTTTCTCCCCTGATGTTTTACACTCATTATATATTCCTGCATTTAGGGTAAAAGAGGATGTTGTTCCCGGCATTGCAAATGTAATGTGGTTTAAAGCGCAAAAAGAGGGCACATACAATATATTATGTGCAGAATATTGCGGACAAAGACATTCATATATGCTAAGCAAGGTTAAGGTTTTATCTCAAAAGGAATATGAAAAATGGTATAATGCTAAAGATACGCTTGCTGAAAAAATGATGCCCGGCGAAATATTAATGAAAAAACAAGCTTGTATTGCATGTCATTCTACCGATGGATCAAAGCTTGTCGGTCCTTCGTTTAAAGGTTTATACGGTTCAAAAGTTACCGTATTGGTAAATGGAGAAAAAAAGGAAATCATTGCGGATGATGAATATATTAAGAATTCAATTCTTGACCCGAATAGTGAAGTCGTAGAGGGTTTTCCACAAGGTATAATGACCAATTACAGCGGACAGATTTCCGAAGATGAAATTAAACAATTCATCGAATACATTAAAACATTAAAAGATGATTAAAATACTGCTTGAACTGAATAAAGTAAAAATAGTTAGTGCCGTAACTTTAAGTACATTATTGGGCTATGTGATGGCATACGGAAGCTTTTCAACCGGTGCCATAATTCCCGTTTTAGGAATATTTATTCTTGCCGGTGGTTCTGCAATGCTTAATCAATATCAAGAAATTGAAATAGATAGGGTTATGGAGCGAACAAAAAATCGTCCCCTTCCTACCGGAAAAATTAACAAAAATTTAGTTCTTTTTATTCTATTAGCTGAAATTATAACAGGAAGTGCCCTTTTATATTATAGTTCCGGTTTTTTGGCTATGCAATTAGGCTTACTTGCTTTACTTTGGTACAACGGTATTTATACAAATTTAAAGAAAAAAACACCTTTTGCAGTAATTCCGGGAGCTTTTATCGGTGCCATACCTCCGGCTGTTGGATGGGTAGCCGGTGGAGGAATGCTCTCTGACCCAAGTATTATTGTTATCGGTTTTTTCTTTTTTATGTGGCAGATACCTCATTTTTGGTTGCTGGCACTAATGCACGGAGAAGAATATACAAAGGCAGGCTTACCCTCGGTAACAGAAATTTACGATACAAATCAATTAAAAAAAATCACATTTATATGGACACTGGCAACGGCAATATCAGCAATGTTTATCCCTGTATTTGGATTAGTAGATAGCACTCTGCAGAAGGTAATAATTAGCATTTTAAATGTAAGTTTAATTTTTCTTTTCCTTAAACTTTACACAAGCAGTAAGCCCGAATTTAATATCAAAAAATATTTTATTACCATAAACGTTTTCCTGCTTTTTGTAATGATTGCAATCTTTGTGGACAATATATAAGCTAAATTGAAATTAATCGCTGTAAATAAAAACGCTTGTTTTCAATACCCGCAATTTCCTGTTTAGCATAAAATATCTCACGCCAATTTGCTTTTATGAGCATAAATCATTTTAATTCTCCCGAAAAGGTATTATTTTCGCATTAAATTTTTATTAAAATAGTTCGTAATAATTTAAAAAAGAAAATAATGGATTACGATTTAATAATAGTAGGGAGTGGTCCCGGAGGATATGTTGCTGCAATCAGAGCATCACAACTCGGAATGAAAACAGCAGTTGTTGAACGTGCTGAATTGGGTGGTATTTGTTTAAACTGGGGTTGTATCCCAACAAAATCTTTACTAAAAAGTGCGCAAGTTTTAGATTATATAAATCATGCACAAGAATATGGAATTGAAGTTGAAAATATTAAACCTGATTTTAAAAAAATCATAGCCCGTAGCCGCGAAGTGGCAGCCGGAATGAGTAAAGGTATTCAATTCCTATTCAAAAAAAACAAAGTAGAACATATTCAAGGTTTTGGAAAACTTATTGACAATAAAACTGTTGAAGTTACCGATAAGGATGGGAATAAAAAGTCTCATTCTGCCCAGAATATTATTTTAGCAACCGGAGCCCGTTCTAAACAACTGCCAAATTTAAAGCAAGACGGTAAAAAAATTATCGGCTACCGTGAAGCCTTAACCTTATCCCAATTACCAAAATCAATGATTGTAGTAGGCTCAGGCGCAATAGGTACAGAACTTGCTTATTTTTATAAATCTATGGGTACGGATGTTACCATTGTTGAATTTTTACCCAACATGGTACCCAACGAAGACGAGGAAGTTTCTAAAACCTTAGCTCGGAACTTTAAAAAGAAAAAAATTAAAGTAATGCTTAATTCCTCGGTTGAAAATGTGGATACGTCAGGCGATTTATGCAAAGTAAGCATAAAAACCAAGAAAGGAGAAGAAATCCATGAAGCGGAAATTGTACTTTCGGCAGTTGGGGTTACTCCAAATATTGAAAATATAGGGATTGAAGAATTGGGTATTGAAAAAGATAAAGATAAAATCAAAGTTGATGAATTTTATCGAACAAATGTAGAAGGTATTTATGCCATTGGCGATATTGTTCATGGTCCGGCACTTGCCCATGTAGCATCGGCAGAAGGAATTATTTGTGTAGAAAACATAGCCGGATTAAAACCCGAAACACTTGATTATAAAAATATTCCGGGCTGCACCTACACTACTCCCGAAGTAGCTTCGGTAGGTATGACCGAGAAGCAAGCCCTCGAAGCAGGTTACGACATTAAAATTGGCAAATTTCCTTATACGGCATCGGGTAAAGCAAGCGCAGCAGGTGCAAGAGACGGCTTTGTAAAACTTATTTTTGATGCAAAATACGGTGAATTGCTTGGAGGACACCTTATCGGTGCAAATGTTACCGAAATGATTGGCGAATTGGTAGTAGCACGTAAATTAGAAGTAACGGGTCATGCTTTAATTAAAGCCATTCACCCCCACCCTACTATGTCGGAAGCAATTATGGAAGCTGCTGCAGCTGCCTATGACGAAGTAATTCACATTTAATTCACACTTTGACAAAACAAGAAAACTTTGTCAAAGTTTCTTTTTATTAGAATAACAAATGCCGGACAGGAAACAAGAATTTCTAAATCATTTTAACAAATTAGCGCCTTCTTATACTTTGTATAAGAAGCGCTTTGCTTATTATTGGAATGATACAGCAGCATACATAAATTATTTTTTAACCGAAGAGCAATCTATTTTAGATGTAGGTTGTGGTGCCGGAGATACTTTATCACAATTAAAAGGGAAACGTAAGTTAGGCATTGACATTAGTCCTGAAATGATTAATGTTGCGAAAAAAAAATATCCTGATATTGAATTTAAACAAATGGATGCCGAAAACATCTACTTAGAAGAAAAATTTGATGTAATTATTCTTTCAAATGTAATCGGATATTTTGACAACATCCAAGACATTTTCACTGCATTAAAAAAGGTTTGCAAAGCCGATACACGTATAATTATCAGTTACTATAACCAACTGTGGGAACCCTTTTTACGCTTTGGCGAAAAAATCGGAATTAAAAAGAAAAGCCCCCGCCAAAATTGGCTTTCTATACGAGATGTTCGTAATCTGCTATATTTAAGCGGCTACGACACCTACCGTGTAGCACGAAGAATATTATTTCCTGTAAAAATTCCTTTTTTTAGTTTTTTAATTAATAAAATTATCGGGAAATTACCAGTTTTTAATTCGTTAAGCCTGAATTATTTTGTTTTTGCACGTCCGCAAATTAATGCCGAAGAAAAATACAGTATAAGTGTAGTTATACCGGCACGCAACGAAAGCGGGAATATTGAAAATGCCATTTTGCGAATGCCTGATTTTGGGAAACATCTTGAAATAATCTTTGTAGAGGGTAATTCTACCGATGATACTTGGGAAACCATTCAAAAAGTACAAAAAAAGTATTCGGGCAAATACGATATAAAAATTGCCCGGCAAACAGGGAAAGGAAAAGGAGATGCCGTACGCAAAGGCTATGCAATGGCAAACGGTGATATTTTAATGATTTTAGATGCAGACTTAACGGTTCCGCCCGAAGATTTACCTAAGTTCTATCATGCTTTGGCAAGCCGGAAAGGTGAATTTATAAACGGTTCAAGATTAGTTTATCCTATGGATAAAAAAGCAATGCGCCCGCTAAATATTTTGGGAAATAAGTTCTTTAGCATGGCATTTTCATGGATATTGGAACAACCTATTAAAGATACACTTTGCGGAACAAAAGTAATGTTTCGTAAAGATTATGAGCGACTGGCACGAAATCGTAAATTTTTCGGTGATTTTGACCCTTTTGGTGATTTTGATTTAATTTTTGGAGCTTATAAACTGAATTTAAAAATTGTTGACTTGCCGATACGCTACCGCGAACGTATTTATGGCGATACGAATATTTCCCGTTTTAAACATGGTTTTATTTTGCTTAAAATGATGTTTTTTGCCGTTGGAAAAATAAAATTCTGGTAATTTGTCAATTTCTCACCCTATATTTTTAAGCACTTCAACACTTAAAAAAACAGGTACATCAAAACTTTAACAAATATGCATATCTGCCATAAGAAATAAATTAATAATTGAGTTATAAATAAGAGCAGTATTTTATAGAAAACATAAATCATATGAACATAAAAAAAATAATAAAGAATTTCTTATATACCCTAGCTGGAGTTTTTATAGTAATGATGATATTTAATCTATTCATATACTTCAAAATACATCCCGAACAATCGATAAAACCTAAACCTAATACAGATAATGCCAAGTATTACGCATTTAAGCTGCCTGATAAAGTAGATTTTGCAGGCGAAAAAGTTCCGATTGAATATTTTGATGTTCGTGAAAGTTTAGACAAAGAAATATTAAAAATAGCCTATTGGCATTCCGAGTTGTTTTTATATCTGAAAAGAGCAAACAGAGTATTTCCAATTGTTGAGCCGATACTGAAAAAATACGGTATCCCCGATGATTTTAAATATTTAATGGTTGCCGAAAGTGGCTTGGTAAACATTAGTTCCCCTGCCGGCGCTGAAGGGTACTGGCAATTAATGAAAAAAACCGCACGTGAATACGGATTAGAAGTAAACGATGAAGTGGACGAACGCTATCATTTGGAAAAATCAACCATAGCAGCCTGCAAATATCTAAAAAGAAGGTATAATAAATACAAGACATGGGCAATGGTAGCCGCATCATATAATGCCGGTGATGCAGGAATTAGTCGTTATACCAATTATCAAAAAGTGAATACCTACTATGATTTAGCAATGTTTGAAGAAACAGGAAGGTATGTTTACAGAGCAATTGCTTTTAAACTGATTATGAGCCACCCCGAAAAATATGGTTTTATGATAGAAAAAGAAGATTTGTATCCAATTATTCCTTATCAAAAGGTAGTTGTAGATTCAGCTATTACAAATATGATTGCATTCGCCAATAAGTACAACACAAATTATAAAATATTTAAGATATTAAATCCATGGTTGCGTGCTCATAAACTTTCCAATAAATTTAAAAAAACCTATATTTTAAAAATGCCGAAAAAAGGAGCACGTAAAACAAAAGAACAATAATTACTGTTTGTTCAAACAGGGAAATTGCTTTTTTAAAAATTCAATCAAAAAATTTGAACTATAAAAAATCAAAAGTGTTTAGCACCAAAGGTGCGGAATATACCAGCCTATCCCAAAGGGATAGGTGTATTGTTTCAAAAAACAAATAAGCACCAAAGGTGCATGAGAAATTAATTCTTTAGACATTTTCTACAACCCTTAAATCAGTAGTTCGTAGCGAAAATCCAAAAATTTGTCCGGTGACTGATAAATATAGTTTAGGTTTCGCAATCTAATGCAGTTACGGATTTAAGCACAGAATATTATTTCGCACCTTTGGTGCTACTGCTTTTAAAAATAATATTCGTAAAAGGTTTGAGATTTTAACTTTTAGGTTGTTCTCGTTTGTTCTTAATTCTCTATTTGGTCTTTTTTAAAATTCAGTGAGAAAATTTGAACCTAAAAATGTTAAAAGGAACACTCCTTTTTACACTAATAATCATTTCCATATTAAAGTTTAAAAATGTAATTTTGCCGTTCTGTATAAAATATATTGTGATTTTGAAAGAAAAAGATACGGCTGAACATATTGAATTTGATGAAAACATAAGCATTTACGGCGCTCGTGAGCATAACCTTCGTGATATAGATGTGGTTATCCCGCGTAATAAATTATGTGTAATTACCGGATTAAGCGGCAGCGGAAAATCATCATTAGCTTTTGATACCATTTATGCCGAAGGACAAAGACGCTACATTGAAACATTTTCAGCTTACGCACGCCAATTTTTAGGCAGTTTGGAACGTCCCGATGTGGATAAAATAACCGGTTTAAGCCCCGTAATTTCAATTGAACAAAAAACAACCAATAAAAACCCGCGTTCTACCGTAGGTACAATTACCGAGATTTACGATTTTTTACGCCTGCTTTTTGCCCGTGCCGGAATTGCCTATTCAATAGAAACCGGTGAGAAAATGGTAAAATATACCGATGAACAAATTGTTAATTTAATACAAGAAAAATTTAAAAACCGTAAAACCTACATTCTTGCACCCGTTGTACGCAGCCGCAAAGGTCATTACCGCGAACTGTTTGAACAAATACGGAAAAAAGGTTTTTTATATGTACGCATTAACGGTAAAATAACGGAAATTAAACACGGTTTAAAAACCGACCGCTACAAAACGCATAACATTGAAATTGTAATTGACAAAATGGTCGTTTCGGGCAATGACAAAAAGCGTTTAAAAGACTCTGTAAATCTTGCCATGAAACACGGGAAAGGCACAATGGCAGTTTTAGACAAAGACTCGGATAAGCTATCCTACTTTAGTCGCAAACTAATGTGCCCTACCAGTGGTATTTCATACGATGAACCTGCTCCAAACACATTCTCGTTTAATTCTCCGCAAGGAGCTTGTCCCGTATGTAAAGGCTTAGGCTCTGTAAAAGTGATTGATACAGATAAAATTATCCCTGATAAAAATTTAAGCATATCGGCAGGAGCCATTGTTCCTTTAGGAAAACAAAAAGACAGCTTAATATTTTGGCAATTAGAAGCAATTGCCCGTAAATATAAATTTAGCTTAAAAGATCCGGTAAATAAAATCCCCAAAAAAGCACTTGATGTAATCTTAAACGGAAGCGAAGAACAGTTCCAAGTGCAAAATACAGCTTTGGGCAGAAGCAATTACTCTTTAAGTTTTGATGGAATTATTAGTTACATTGAGCGTTATGAAAACGATGC
>JALSLF010000225.1 GCA_026988445.1 Bacteroidales bacterium | reverse complement strand
AGGCGTGGTTTAACGGATATAAATTTGGATTTGAGCTATTATTGGTAAATGGCTTTTTAATGTTTTTAGGATTAATTTTGCTAAGAAAAAATAGTTTATCAAAGACTAATTTATAAAATAAAAAAGCCGATTAATATCGGCTTTTTTTATGAATTAAATTCTTTTTCTCCTGTCTTCGACCCTGGGACACCCAAACTCAAAAAGTTGAGATAATTCCTTTTGCTCATCGGTAATAATTATTGTGTTTTACTTTTGTAATGATTGTGATACTTATTACTCCGCTTTTGTTTTCTTTTGTCTTATAAATATAAATTAAAGGTACAAAATAGGGCTGGGGCACCCAAAAAAAACAAAAAAAAACAGATTAATTACTGATTACTAGTGTGTTGTGTTTTTTTTGAAAAAATTAGGGTCGAAGACAGGAAAAAGCCGATTAATATCGGCTTTTTTTATGAATTAAATTCTTTTTCTTTTACGTTTAAAACCATCCTGTCTTTTATCTTTGCGTTTTTCAAATTTATTTTCCCTACGCTTTTCATTATGCTCACCTTTCGATTGGGCTAATTCAACAGAGATACGCGTGTTGTTATATTTGGCATTTTGAAACGATTTTAAAATGATATCAGCCTGACTGTTCTCTACTTCAAAAAACGAAAAGCTTTTCATTAAATCAATTTTACCAATTTCTATATCTTTACTCCGTGTGTTATCATTAATTAAACCAATTAATTTGGCTGCATTTAACTTATCACGAGTACCGAGACTAATAAAAAACCTTTGGAAATTATCATTTCTGCCTCTTCTTCTTCCGCCTTTGCTTTTTTCTTCTCTTGAACTGCTTTTTGCCGAAACATTCAAATCACGAGCATCTTTATAATAGGCTAAAAAACGGTTAAATTCTACCGAAACAAATCTTTTAATCAAATCTTCACGGCTCATCCATTCCAGTTTTTTGTATATTTCAGGCATGAACTGCTCAATTTGCTGCTCATCCATCTCAATGTTTTCCATTATATCGATGAGGTTAAATAATTGCTTTTCGCAAATTTCTTTACCTCCGGGAACTAATTGATGTTCAAAAGATTTTCCTACTTTTTTCTCTAAAGTTCTAATTTTGGATTTTTCTTTTGAATGGATTATTGAAATAGAGATTCCTTTTTTTCCTGCTCTTCCGGTTCTTCCGCTACGATGAATATATACTTCTAACTCATCGGGCAGATTATAATTAATGATGTGTGTTAAATCATTAACGTCGAGTCCGCGCGCAGCAACATCAGTAGCTACTAATAGTTGCAAATGTTTTCTGCGAAACCTGTCCATTACATAATCGCGTTGTGATTGCGATAAATCACCGTGAAGTGCATCAGCATTGTATCCGTCAGCCATTAGTTTATCAGCCACTTCTTTTGTTTCGCGGCGTGTTCTGCAAAAAACAATACCGTATATTTTAGGATTGATATCTGCTATGCGTTTTAATGCTAAATACCGGTCGCGGGCACTTACCATATAATAAATATGTTGTACATTTTCAGCTCCGGTATTCTTTTTTCCTACCGAAATTTCTTCCGGATTATTCATATATTTTTGTGCAATACGCAAAATTTCTTTGGGCATGGTTGCCGAGAAGAGTAGGGTTTGTTTATTGTCCGGTGTTTGTCCTAAAATGGCATCTAAATCATCTTTAAAACCCATTGAAAGCATCTCGTCTGCTTCATCAAGTACTAAAAATTTTACATTTGAAAGTTTTAGTACTTTACGTTTTATTAAATCAAGAGCGCGTCCGGGTGTTGCAGCTACAATTTGCACACCTTTTTTAAGCTGTTTAATTTGTGTATCAATACTTGCACCACCGTAAACTGCTGCCACCGATATTTTATCCATATATTTTGAATAGGATTTTAAATCGTTGGCGATCTGCAAACCCAATTCACGGGTTGGACTTAAAATCAGTGCCTGAATTTTGTTCTCTTTGGGGTTGATTTGTTGCAATATGGGTAAACCAAAAGCTGCCGTTTTACCCGTTCCGGTTTGTGCCAAAGCAATTAAATCATTTTCTCCCTCAATTAAATAAGGAATTGTTTT
The DNA here is from genome assembly GCA_026988445.1 of Bacteroidales bacterium. Classification (GTDB taxonomy): domain Bacteria; phylum Bacteroidota; class Bacteroidia; order Bacteroidales; family NBLH01; genus NBLH01. The sequence continues at coordinate 722 of JALSLF010000225.1, read as the reverse complement.
TTCTTGTATGGGCGTGGGGTTAACAAAGCCTAAATCATCTAATGCTTTTAAAATTTCCGGATTTAAACCGGTTTCTTTGAATGTTATCATTTTATTTAATCTATTTATTGGAGCTGATTATCTTGTCAGCAGTTATTTTATGGGTTGGTGTTTTTTTAAATGGTGTTTTAATGGATTGATTTATTTTGATTTGTGGGCGCAAAGGTATGGTTTATATTCCAAATTTACTAATTTTCAGTGCTAATAAATGTTAATTTGTTAATTTTCAGATAAATATATGTGGTTTCTATAGTTGGCTTGATGAATTACCAATAAAAAAGCCGCCCAATTTGAGCGGCTTTTACCTAAATTGAGCGATTATGTACAAAAAGAAGTGCAAATCTATTGAAGTAGATAATCGCTCAATTTAGGTTTTAATAAAAAATTTATCTACTAATAGAACTTTGAGCGTTCATCAATAATTTCCGTACTTTCTTTAAGTGCATTTACAACCTGAAAAATAGCTCTTTGTTGTAAATCGCTTTGTAATTTATTAATTTCGGGCTTTAAATTTACTTTGTCAAGATTTAATGCAGAAGTGATAACCGTAACTTCATATAAATAAGCTGCGTTATTTCCTTTTACCGGTCCACTTACTTTATTTTTTTCGGTACTTACTACTTCGGCAATTAAAACAGGTTCAAAGCCTAAGCCTTCAATTTGATTTGAACTAAAGCTTACGT
>JALSLF010000224.1 GCA_026988445.1 Bacteroidales bacterium | reverse complement strand
TTGAAAATGGTTTACAATTTTTGATAAATAAAAAACGGTATTGGGGCGATATTTGGATAAACTGGCAAAACTTTATTTTTAAAGGCGATGATGACCAAGAAATTTTCACATTAGGTTTATCCAATAAGTTTTTTTTAACAAAGCCGGAAAGCAGACATCAATTAACTATTCCCATACAGATTTTATTTGTCCATCATGGTGGTCAAATTAACGAAACGAAGAAAAAACTGCAAACCATAAATAATAATGCTTTGGGTTTATCATACAGCTATAAATTTGCCGGCGGCTTTTTTGACCAAATCGGGGCAGAACAATATTATGCATTATTTAATGATATGTCCGGCGGCGGTTATCAAACACCTTATCTATTAGGTTACGGAATTTATTCGGTAGTTTTTGCTAAAGCAAAAGGTTTTATTTTAAACGGTTCGTGGTGGTATAGCGATCATTACATTTCGCAACGCGGTCATCCGATTTATCAATCAAAATCAACTCGCTATACAAATTATTATGAACAATACAGAGCATTTGTTACCGGACGTTTGATGTATGAAAATGAAGTTATTGAAGGTTTAAATGTAGGTGCAGGAGTAGAACTTTACGGCAATTTATACGATTATACGGTGGAATATTGGTATATGTTTTATATTAACTTTAATAGAGATTTTTTTATCAAAAAATTTAAAAAACACTAAATAATGTTTACGAAAAATTTCAATTCCATAATTTTCTTATTATTCTCAATTTTGTTGTTTAATGCCTGCACTAAGGATGTAGAAGTTCCTGAACCGGACCCTGCCGACAGAATTTCGGGTAGAACGGTACGCTATACGGTTTTAGTGGTCTCGGGAGCAAATACTACTTTTAAATCAACACAGGGAATTGACAGCGCCATTGTTTCATTGGTAATGAACGACAGTATTTACAGCGTAGCCACAGATACAAACGGTTTGGCTGCATTTAATAATTTAGCGGCAGGAGTAGCAGCAGTTACCATTGATTACCCCAATCACACGCGCGCGAACCTTATTGTGGATTTATCTGCGCCAAGCGATACCGGATACGATGCCAATAATTTGCGAAATGCATCTACTATGGTAGCTTTGTTTCCTCTTAGTGGCGCTGGCACTGCCACAATTAAAGGCAGATTGTTTGCCGATTTGGATTTGACAACTGCGGGTATGGAAATTGCACCGGCAGGAATAAAAGTTTCCTCGCTAATAGAAAGTTCTCAGCTTGTCAATTATGTAAATCACACCGGTGATGGTGAAATATTAAGTATTTCATACGAAAATGCGACTAACAGTATCCTAAGCGATAATAATAGTGATTACTCCGTAATAGTACCGGCAACTGCATCCGGTTTAAAAATACTTATTCAAACCGATGATTTTGTTTATGACCAAATTGATGCAGGCGGCAGCCCACAACGTAAGGTTTTTCATGCTGATGCAGACACAATTACCGCTATTTCGGGAATTACGATTTTTAATGATATTCAATTCAATTAATTCTTAAATGGATAAATCGAAAAAATATGCTGCATTTATTATTATACTAAGCTTTATTATATCGGCAGCATACGCAATTGTACGTTACAATGTTTATGGCGGAGTGCTTTGGAGCCGTTTACCTTTTTATGTCTTAAACAAAGCATTTGCCCTGTCCGGCATTACATTATTGATTATCAGCCAAATACTACCTTCAACAACAAAAATAAAAACTTTTAAGCAAGAAATACTTAAACATGTAGGAATTAGCGGATTTTTATTTATCCTCATTCATGCAGCTTTTAGTTTACTCCTGTTTCGTCCGGCGGTTTATCCTAAGTTTTTTGATGAAAATAATTGGCTTACAACATTTGCAGGGCTTAGTATGCTGGCAGGTGTTATTGCCCTTATCTTACTCTGGATTTACAATATGAGTTTTAGTTTATTGTACAAAGAAAAATTCAGTACACGCTTAAAGCAGAATATTTTCAATGCAGCAATAATCTTAAACGGTTTACATCTTTTTTTTATGGGATATTCCGGTTGGCTCGAACCCGAAAAATGGTTTGGAAAGTTACCACCCATAACATTAATTGCTTTTTGTATATTTATTATTGGAATGATATTTTTGATTTATAAATCAGTATCAAATACAAAAAGGTAATTTCACGGGGTGAAAAATGTTCAATAAACCACAAACTCTTGAACAATTTTTTTATTATATGCTTTCCATCCACCTCTAAAATCGCGTGCTGAAATTTGAATATACTCTGCCATACGCGCTGAATTTAATTGTTTCAAAAGTTTTTGAACATCGCCCGAGTATTTAATACAATAACCGGAATAAAAAGTAGCTTCTTTATTTTTATAAAAAATAAAATTGGGTTTTTTATTCATTGGTGAAAATAATATTTTCTCACCAAAACTTGTATCCAAAGCTTGCGAGCGACCAAATGCATACCAAGCCGTTTTATTGATTTTGCCATTATCTCTTTTATCCAAAACATCTTTTACCGAAAGTAAATAGTTATATGCCCAAGGATATTTTAATTTTAATTCATGCTCAGGAATGATTGTATGTTTTCCGTTTACTTTTTTATACGGGAACAATACATATTCGCGAATAGCTTCATCGGGTGATTTTAATACCGAAACTTTAACAATGGGCTTTAAAATCCCTTTTTCAATTTTTACGCTTCCGCGATGTTTTGAATTTAGCAATAAATATTCACCATCCTCACGTTCAAAAGGCATTATATAAACTTTATCGGCAAGTGTAGTTATACCTACGTGTATATCAGCAATATCACCAAGACG
>JALSLF010000223.1 GCA_026988445.1 Bacteroidales bacterium | reverse complement strand
TCATCTATCGGAATTTGGGCTTTAACAGCATATATTACTGAAACCAGAACTAAAGAAATTGGTATCCGTAAAGTATTGGGTGCATCGGTATGGAGTATTGTTAAACTCATAAATAAGGAGTTTGCCGGTATGTTTTTATTATCAAATATAATTGCATGGACTACTGCATATTATGCATTGCGTGTATGGATTGATAATTTTGCCTACAGAACAGAAATTAGCTTTTGGATTTTTGTTGCAGCGCTTTTATTATCTTTACTCAATGTGGTTTTAACCATAAGTCATAAATCAATAATTGCCGCTTCTAAAAATCCTGTGGATTCTTTAAAATATGAGTGATCTCGGTATATTTACTTAACTGCCGGTAATAAGCGTTCAAATGTCCGGCCGGACGATTTGAAGCTAAATCATTTTACGTTTTTTCATCATAAAAATTATGGTTTCGGCAATTTCTGTTTTGTTTAAACTTTTAACGTTAAATGTTATATCAAAAACTTTTTCGCAAGCGTTTTTTGTTAAAAATGATTTACGTAAATCAGCACGCTTTTGGTCAATTTCTTTGGCATATTTTTCAATTTCGTTTAGCGGTCGGTTGTATTTTTTAGCCATTTGTGCAATACGCCAATCAAAAGGTGCTTCTAATCTTATGTGTAGTGATTTTTCAATATCTCGGCAAATAATGGCGCTGCCCAAACCGATAATAATGGTTTTTCCTTTTTCGGCAAATGAACGAACCACTTCAATCATCTTTTTTTGAATTGCTTTGTCGCTTTTATAATATTTTTCTGCCGAACTTAATATAATGGAATCAACTAAGCCTAACTTTTTGCCTTCAAAAACATGTAAAATACGCTTTTCTTTTAAATTTAATGCTTTTGCCGTATTTTCAAATATTTCTTTATTAATCCATGTCCAATCTTTTTCATTTGGTTTTTCTTGTTGTAACTGATAAATAACTTCTTTGGCTAACTCTTTCGCCGAGCATCCGTATTCGCGCGAAATGGTTAAAACAGGACCGGGTTTTACATCTTTGTGGGTACTTTTTTCGTATTGTTCGGTTAAGTATTTTTTTAAATCTATTCGCATGGCAGAATATTTTTAGGGTTTATATAAAGTTACGAAAAAATGCGAATGGGTGTATTAGAAAATTGTTGATTTTTTTTAATCTTTGTTATGTTTAGCATAAAGGTTTAATATTTAACAGCGTTAGCAATAAAATAGAAAAGAAACTTACTAAATTTAGTTAAAAACAGTAATTAAACTTACCAAATTTAGTTAAATACAATAATTAAACTTACTAAAATTTATAAAAAATAATAAGTAAAATTTCTAAATTTAGAAAAAAATAGATTATTATGTTGATAAATAAAGATAAAATTATATTATTAATATTCTAAATTATTTAAAAAATAATTGTTAAATTTGTTAAATTTAGCTTAATATGATAATTTTGTAAGAAAATATATGAAAAATGTGGTACGCAAGATTTTATGAAACAGATAATACTTTTCCTGTAAAAGGGAAAGTAAATTTGCTTTACGGTGCTCGAAGGGTTGGAAAAACTACTTTAATTAAACAAATCTTGAAAAAAGAAGGGAATAATATTTTTGAAGGAGAAGGAGATGATATACGCCTGAGACAAATATTAAATTCTGATGATAAGGCATTGATACTTAATGCATTTCAGGATTATGATTTGGTTTTTATTGATGAAGCCCAAAGAATTGACAATATTGGTTGGAGTTTGAAAATTCTAATTGATAATTTACCTAATACAACAATTATTGTCAGTGGCTCTTCTTCGCTAAAATTATCTTATAAAACCGGTGCACCACTTACGGGCAGAACTTTTACACGAATATTATTTCCTTTATCTGTACTTGAATTAAAAAAGCAAATCGGGGGAATGCATATATTTCAGAATCTTGAAAATTATTTGCTTTATGGCATGTATCCCGAGGTTTTAACTGCTCGAAATGTGAAAAACAAACTTACTTATTTAATTGAATTGCTCAACTCATATTTATTGAAAGATATTTTGGAATTAGAAAATGTACGCAATTCTGATAAAATTTATGATTTATTGAGATTAATTGCTTATCAGATTGGTGATGAGGTTTCTTTAAATGAATTGGCTAATAGTTTGGGTTTGGCAAAACAAACAGTAGAACGTTATCTTAATTTATTGGAAAAATCATTCATTATCAAAAAAGTATCCGGGTTTTCAAAAAATTTGCGTAAAGAAGTAACTAAAACAAAGAGGTATTACTTTTACGATAACGGTATCCGTAATGCTATTATCAATAACTTTAATTTACTTAGAAACAGGAATGATACGGGAATGCTTTGGGAAAATTTTATGGTGTCGGAACGTTTAAAAAAGCAGCACTATATGCAAATTCTTTCAAATAATTATTTTTGGCGTACTTATGACCAAAAGGAAGTAGATTTAGTAGAAGAACGCGAGGGAAAACTTTATGGTTATGAGTTTAAATGGAATCCTAAGAAAATGAAAATTCAAAAAGAATGGCTTGAAACATATTCTAATGCCGATTTTGAAATCATTCACAGAGAAAATTTTTTACCATTTATTTCATAACTGCTTTATTTAGCCTGAATTATGCATAAATATTTCTATTGCAAAAATTTGCGCATAATTTAGCTTAGTTTTTTAAAAAATCCCTGTAAAACAGTATGTACAATTTGCTCGTATAGACTTTCATTACATGCAAGAACTGCATGATCCACCTTCCAAAAGCCCCTTCTTAATATTTTTATCAATTATTTTTTGCTCGGTCTTAATACAATAAATCTTTTTATTGCGCAATGCTTT
>JALSLF010000222.1 GCA_026988445.1 Bacteroidales bacterium | reverse complement strand
GGGACAATTTTACAAAAAAAACCTTTAGTTATAAATCAATAAACGGTAAAACAATTAAAACAAACGGAAATACCGGGTTTGGTATTGAGCTACAAGACTATACAACAGGTAGGCATAATCGCAACGGCATTTATCAACTTAGCCTGAAAATTGATGACACGGTATATTTTGATGTCAAATTTGATAAATTATCATTTTACACAAACCGATACATTAATAGTTATATTGATTACGGCAGCTATTTATATAACAAAAAACGAATTAGCAAGTGCTTTGTTGAGCCGAATAATAAATGGGAAAATTATTTGGTTAAAAAAAACAGAGGTATTTATAGAATTAATGACGACACATTACATAATGTAAAAATTATTGCCAAAGATTTTTACGGAAATACAAAAACTCTAAGTTTTAAAATCATTAGAGACACATCAATAACTTATATAAAACCGGTTAAAAACAAATATATTGTTCAAAAACTCTATTGCAAAAAAGAAAACTTTTACAGTTCACCAAATTTAAAGATTAATTTTCATCGAAACAGTTTATTGTATGACTTGAATTTTATACACTTTACAAGCGTGCCTAAATTTAAAGCATATTCAGCCGTTCATCATATTCATAAAGAAAGCACTCCTTTATTTAATAAAATTACCATAGCCATAAAAGCCGACAGTCTGCCCAAAAATCTTCAAACAAAAGCATTAATTGCTAAAATAAACAAAACCGGAAAATTATCTTCGGCAGGAGGTGAATATATTGATGGACATGTAATTACAAAAGTAAATTCATTTGGCAACTATGTTCTTACCGTAGATACACTTAAACCGCGAATTGTTCCAATTAGTTTGTCAAAATCAACAATTATAAGCAATGGAAATATCCGTTTTAAGATTTATGATGATTTATCGGGTATAAAAAGCTTTAACGGGTACATTGACGGCAAATGGGTTCTTTTTATATACGATGCTAAATATCATCTTATTTCTTGTAATCTGAAAAATGAAAAAATAAAAAAGGGAACACATCAGCTACAATTAAAAGTGGAAGATTATTATGGTAATAGTGAAACTTTTACATCAAAATTTACGTATAAATAGTTAAGAATGTTATTTTTTTATTAATTTTAGCATCAGGAAATGAAAGAAAAAAGGGCTACTGTACTAAATTTAAATTGATTATAAGTGAAAATACTGATTGTAGAAGATGATTATCCATCAAGGGAATATTTGATAAACCTTATCGGTTTGGAGGGTTTTGATTTTAAGGCTGCAGAAAACGGTAAAGAAGGACTGGAAATATATAAATATTACGATCCTGATGTAATAATTAGTGATATACAAATGCCCTATATGGACGGTTTGGAACTTTTAAGTGCCATCCGTGAAGATAAATCAGATACTATTTTTATTATTACTACCGCTTTTGGTAGCGAAGATTATGCTATTGAAGCCTTAAGACGAGGTGCAAATAACTATTTAAAGAAACCTATTCGGAAAAACAGCCTGCTCAGTCTTCTTGAAAAATACAAATCCTTGGTTGAAAGCCATAAACTGGCAGAAAAAGCACAAGGTAGAATAATTAAGAAAGATATTTTACTTGAATTTGATACAAACATTAGTCATATACCGGCAATTATTAGTCAATTGATTTCTGAAATGAGTGTTAATTTAGATGATTCGGAAATTACAAATATTGAATTAGGCTTAGACGAGCTGATTACTAATGCCTTAGAACATGGCAATCTAGCTATTAGCTTTGATGAAAAAGTGGAAGCATCGAATAATAATACCATGCAGGAACTCTATGCTAAAAAAATGAAAAATCAAGAATATGCTCAAAGAAAGTTGCGTGTTTACTACAAGCTACGCCCTGAATATTGCGAATGGCTTATTGAAGATGAAGGCAAAGGTTTTGATTGGCGATTAATTCCAGACCCGACACAAGCTGCTCAATTAATGGAACTAAACGGACGTGGAATATTTATCACCCACTTTTTATTCGACGAAATGGAATATCTTGGCAAAGGCAATAAGGTAAGAGTACGAAAAAATTTAAAAAATTAAACGCATATTTTTTATTCTCCTTAAATCCAATAGTCTATATGTGAATTGACGCACATTTCAAAACTTCACAACAATTTCAATATAGGTTTAAATTTTCAGCAGGTAAACAAATGTTTTTCGACACAATATAAATTAGCAGCTAAATATTTCAAAAAATATTTGTATTTTTGTTTCTGATGCAAATATTTAAAAATTTCATATTATCATTACTTCTTTTTGTATTGCTAAAAAGGCGCGATGCAAAAAAGTTTGCATAATTTACTCTAAAAAAGGGTAAATACTCTCCACATATTACTTTTATTTTTAGTAAGAAAAAGCTTTAAGAATTACTTAGAATATTTTTTTAGTACTATTTTTCAATCAATAATTTTATAATTTTAAAATATAAACAATGCAAAAATTATTATTACTCGGAGCCGAAGCAGTAGCGCAAGGAGCTATTGACGGTGGTTTATCGGGTGTTTATGCATATCCGGGAACACCATCAACCGAAATCACCGAATATATTCAAAGAGAAGAGCTTGCCCAGAAACGTAAAGTGCACAGCGAGTGGTCGTCTAATGAAAAAACAGCTATGGAAGCTGCCTTGGGTATGTCGTATGCAGGAAAGCGTGCTATGGTATGTATGAAACATGTTGGGCTTAATGTTGCCGCCGATGCTTTTATAAATTCAGCCATTACAGGTGTTAACGGAGGATTGGTAATTACCGTTGCCGATGATCCTTCAATGCATTCGTCTCAAAATGAGCAAGATTCACGTTTTTATGGTAAATTTGCCATGATACCG
>JALSLF010000221.1 GCA_026988445.1 Bacteroidales bacterium | reverse complement strand
CTTTGGTTAGTGAAGTAAAAAATTTATAATCACTTAATTCAAACCAAAATTTTTAGGGCGGCTACAGGCTTTCCGCTTGTAGTCCTCGTTCGCCATGCTTCAAAAGCAAAGCCGCAAAGTAGCTTCCGTTGGTCGCTCTTTGCGGCTTGCTTTTGCTAAGCATGGCGTCCTGCGGGCTACCGCTGCAATCCTTGCCGCACAGAAACTGCAAACTTCAAATCGTCCTTTAGGACATTTGAACGTTTTGTCTTTAATGTTTAAAAAAATCATTTATTTATTAAAAATCTGCTTATGCTGCTTGCTTTATTTCTTTTTCAACTCCAAACGTTTTGAAGTCCTTACGGACGTTTAAAAGTTATCTAAAATATAAATTATTGTTTAAATTTAAAATTCAGAAATGTTCTAATTGCCCATCCGTATATTTGATAGTTTCCGGTGAACAATTTGTTTAATCTAATAAAACACTGAGGGTTTCACTTAAAAAGCGAAACCCTCAGACAAACTACTAATTGCTAAAATCAAACCTTAATTTATGAAAATCATCGTGTTATTTATGCCGTTTTTTGATTGAACACGTATTAAATAGATACCTTGCGAAAGTTTTTGTCCTTTTCCGGAACTTAAATCCCAAATAAATTCATTATTCCCTTTATTCAATCTTCCTTGATACAGTTTTTTAACTAAAACACCTTGTATGTTAAAGACATTTATTGTTGCTTGCTCAATATATTTTTCAGAATATATTTGAATCTTAGTATATGAATTTGCCGGATTTGGAAAAACTTTAAGTGTTTTAAGTGTATTATTTTCGCTACTTAATTTTTTAACAGATGTTACAATGTCGGGTGTTGTTAATTTTTTGTCGGTGTAAATTCTGTATTCACCCGGTTCTAATTTTATTTCCGCACTAGTATTTGTTACATTAAGTGTATCGCCCGAAAAATAATCGTACCAGTTACCTGTTGATTGAAAATTCGGATTCACATTTCTTGCCAACACATCAAAATTTCCTATGATAGTAACATTCATAGATGCATCATTCAAGTGAATCACTTTCTCTTCTGCCGATACATCCAATGAAAAATCACTCGTTTTAAAAACTTGTTCTTCTTTTTTTAATTTTATCAATGCCTGAAAAACTTGATAAAGTCTGTATCGGTCGGCTTGGTCAAAATAGTTCCACAAAATCGGTTTTTTGCCGACTCTACCATTATAATCAATACTTACATCGTAACCTAATTCACCGAATTGCCATATCATTTTAGGTCCCGGTATCGTAAAAAAGAAAGCAGCAGCAAGCTCAATTCTTTTTAAAGCGGTGTTTAAATCTTTTACTGAATAGCTCCCGCTTTCATTGCCATAATTTAAGTTCCGGTACATCATCCGTTCTTCATCATGGCTTTCCATATAGCTGACTAAATTCGGATTGTTCCATCCTCTTGAAGTATAGGCTGCCCAATTTAAATCGGATTTACCATTATCGTTCCAGCCCATTGCAGCTTCACTGTAGTTGCTGTTCATATTGCCCCAAAGCATTATGCCGTAATTAGCCAATTCAGTTTCTTCGCTATTATCGGTTAAATGTTCAAAAATAACATATGCATTCGGGTTGAAACTTTTAATTTTATCGTACATTCTTTTTAAAATAGCAATACGTGCCGCATCATAAGCCCAACCATCGCCGGGAGTATTCGTAAATCCTTTGGTAAAATCAAAGCGAAATCCGTCAACTTTGTATTCACTAAGCCAATAATGATTTACACTATCCACAAAAGCTTTTGTGTAAGGGCTTTCGTGATTAAAATCGTATCCCCAGCTATAAGTTGAATTGGGAGATGTTTCGTTATACCATGGATTTTGAGCAGTGGGTTGTCCCCAGTCGCCTGCATTTGGGTCAAAATACATTTGTACCAATGGAGATTGACCATAGGAATGGTTTAATACCATATCCATAATTACTGCAATACCGTTTGCATGGCAAGTATCTATAAATTCTTTGAATTTATTTTTTGTTCCGTATGCCTTATCAACGGCAAAATAAAAAGACGGGTTATACCCCCAACTATCATTACCTTCAAATTCATTTACAGGCATTAACTCAATAGCATTAACACCAAGGTTTTTCAGGTAATTAATAGTATCAATCATTGTTTGATAATTGGCTTTTTCTGTGAAATCACGAACTAATAATTCGTAAACAACCAAATCTTCAGGTGCCGGAGGAGAAAAAACGTTTGTGTTCCAGTTATATGTTTGTTGCGCTGTTTGGAAAACTGAGACAATTCCTTCGGTTTTTCCTTCGGGATAAGGTTTTAAATCAGGATATGTTTCTTGCGGAATATATTTGTCGTTCCAAGGGTCAAGTATTTTATCCGTGTAAGGCTCGGCAATTTTCAAATTTTCATCTATTAAATATTGAAAGGCATACTCTTTTCCCTGTGTTAAGTTGGTAAGTGTAATCCAAAATCTTGTATCAGGATTATTAATATCTGATGAAGTTTTGTTCATTAAAAAAGAAGTGCTTGCAACCCAGTTGTTAAAATCGCCAATGGCATAAATTGAATTTTTATAGGGTGCATGAAGCACTAAAGTAACCGTTTGGTTATCAATATAGTTAATACCATCGCGTACACCTGCCGGAAGTGGAGAAACCGGCGAATTTGTTCTAACTACATAGTAAACAGAATCGCGAACTGTATTTGTTCCGTCTTCGGCAAGGGCAACAATCCAATGCGTGCCGCTTGCAGCCGCTGTGGCTGTATAAGTTAATGTTGTGTTTGTGGTGTTTGAAACTTGTGTGCCGTCAATAAATAAAGTAATACTGTTTGCTTGCGATGCTTCTGCATTAATATTAA
>JALSLF010000220.1 GCA_026988445.1 Bacteroidales bacterium | reverse complement strand
TACTTACACAATCGGCAGTTGCTTTTGAATTTTATATATCTTCTGAATTTGCGGATGCTGAAATTAAACTGATTATCGAAGATAATCAGATATATCCCGTAAAGGATAAGTCAATTATTGATTGGGATAAAAATTCGTTTGCAGCTCTATTACAGCTTGACGAAGAATTAAGATATTTAGCGGACGAAAAAGAAATCAAGCACAAAAAATATTCGCGTAAAGGAATGATTAAAAGGGTTTTGGACGAAAGAATGCAAAAAGCAATAAATGCTGATTACCGGATTGATTGGGCAGACAATATATACGGAGACCATATTTTAACCAATGAACGCGGTATTCGATACAAAATATTTTTACGCGATTTTGAAAATGAAACCGGTTATTCTGACAGTATGGATGCCAAAATTAATAAGCTGGGCACAACCAAACATATTATGTATGCTTTTAAAAAACTTAAAGAATATCCGAAATTATATAAACGATTGTCAAAGCGTTTTCCCTTTATCGAGATTTATTTAGACCCTTTAAATGAATATCGAATTTCGTGGTATTATCCGTACGAATTACCGGCTATTCATAAATTATTGATTTCTAAATATTTTGGAAAAGAAAAATTTATTGCTGATGAAAACGCAATTAATTTTATCGGTTTTATTGATGAATCAAAAAATTTTAAAGAATTTGTTATCAGACCTGAAGTACTGGAAAAAATTGAACGCATTCATGAAAATAAAGTTCTTGAAAAAGTTACTCAAAATATTCGTTTGAATTATGATTTAATAAAATTAAACTTATTTGATTATCAAAAAGAAGGAATTGAATTTGCCGTATCTCGTAAAGCATCAATAATAGCTGATGAAATGGGCTTGGGAAAAACGGTGCAGGCAATTGCTACCGCCGTTTTTAAAAAAGAAATATTCGGTTTTAAGCGTAGCTTAATTGTTTGTCCCGCATCAATTAAAGACCAATGGAAAAAAGAAATTGAAAAGTTTACTTCGGAAAAAGCCATTGTGGTACAAGGAACTCCTGAAGAACGCGAAAAACTATATCAAGACAGTAGCGCCTATTTTATGATTGTGAATTACGAGACCGTGCTTCGCGACCATATGGAGTTAAATAAAGCCGGAGTTGATTTTTTAATTCTTGATGAAGCACAGAGAGTGAAAAATTATGCTACTAAAACCGCGCAATCAATCAAAAATATTGATAAAAAGCATGTTATGGTTATTACCGGTACGCCCATTGAAAACAAATTATTAGACTTGTTTTCAATAATGAGTGTAATCGACCCTTGGTTTTTAGGTCCGCTTTGGGAATTTTCGTATCAGTATTGCTTATTCGACCCCGAAAAACATAATAAAATTAATGGATATTATAACTTATCGCAACTTAAAGAGCTTTTAAAACCCATTCTCATCCGGCGCGAAAAACGCAATGTAATAAAACAATTGCCTAATATACAGCAAATTGATATTCCTGTTACAATGACCCCCGAACAAATGGATTATCATGCGTCTTATTCAAGGGGTGTTGCAAGTATTTTGAAGAAGAAGTTTATAACTCCTTTTGATATGCAACGCATGATGTTGTTGCTTGCCAATATGCGCATGGTTTGTAATTCAACTTATTTAATTGATAACGAAACTAATTTTTCTCCAAAATTAGATGAACTGAAATTTATTTTGTTAGAAAAATTAGACATAAAAAATTCGGATAAGAAAATTATTATTTTTTCGGAATGGGTTAAAATGCACAAATTGATTGCAAAAATGTTACGCGAAAATAATATTGGTTTTGTTGAATTAAACGGTTCTGTTCCTGTCAAATTACGTGGCGAATTGATAAGGAAATTTGAAAACAATAAAGACAGTAAAATATTTTTATCTACCGAAGCCGGCGGTGTCGGTTTAAATCTTCAAATAGCCGACACGGTAATAAATTTTGAACTTCCTTGGAATCCGGCTAAGAAAAATCAGCGAATTGGACGTATAGACCGTTTAGGGCAAAAAAGCTCAAAATTAACCGTTTTGAATTTCATTACCCGGCATTCTATTGAACAAAAAATTGCGGCAGGGCTTGTTTTAAAACAGAATCTTTTTGACGGAGTTTTAAATAAAGGAGATAATACCGATATTGTTGATTTTACCGAAAAAGGACGTGCACAATTCTTGGATGATATTAAAGCAATGGTTGAAGATTTTGAAATGACTGAATTTGTTGAAGAACAAAACGAAGCCTTGGAAGAACTATCTGATATTGTTCAAGAAAAGAGAGAGCCTGAAAAACTTAGTTCGCAAACAGATGATAAAATTGTTGAAAAAGAAAATAATACAGCTGAAAAGGAAAAAGTTTCAGAGGAGGCTGTTGCTGTTGCCAATGAAATGGAACAAGTACTAAATCAAGGTTTAGGCTTTATTACCGGCATATTTAAAATGGCAACCGGTAAAGATTTGGGCGTAGAAGACCAAAAAATTGAAGTAAACAAAGAAACCGGAGAAGTTACCATGAAATTTAAACTGCCCGGGTTTAATTAGCGGCTTAACTTCAAATCGTCCGTAAGGACATTTGAACGTTTTCTGTTTTAACTGCAAACGTTTTGAAGTCCTGCCGGACGTTCAAAAGTTTTTTCAAACTTCAAATCGTCAGTAAGGACATTTGAACGTTTTTGTTTTTTAAGCGTAAACGTTTTGAAGTCCTTACGGACGTTCAAAAGTTTTTTCAAACTTCAAATCGTCCGTAAGGACATTTGAACGTTTTCTGTTTTAACTGTAAACGTTTTGAAGTCTTTGCAGACGTTCAAAAGTTTTAAGATGGATATACCTATTTTCAATAATCCAAAATGGAAATATTAATTTAAAATATTTCTAT
>JALSLF010000219.1 GCA_026988445.1 Bacteroidales bacterium | reverse complement strand
GGTAGATATACTGCCCGGGATTTTGCTTCAAACTATTTGAACTCATGTGCTCCAAATGCCATTATATTTACTTATGGAGATAATGATACATTTCCTTTGTGGTATGCGCAAGAAGTAGAAAGTATTAGAACGGATGTTCGGGTGGTAAATTTGAGTCTTCTCGGTACGGATTGGTACATTTATCAAATGACCAAACGTGCTTATGAGAGTGATCCTGTTCCATTTTCTATGCCGCGTGATAAATACAGGCAAGGAGAACGTGATTATTTACCTGTAATAGACCGCGTAAAAAAATATACTCCGTTAAATGAAGTGATAGAATTTATTTCATCAGACAACAAAAGGGCACAAGTTCAGCTTCAAGACGGAAGTTGGATGAATTATGTGCCTACAAAACTTTTACAAATCCCCGTAGATAAAGAAAAAGTTTTGGCAAACGGCACAGTTAGTGTAAAAGATACAGCTCTTTTGTTAGATACCATTAGCTTTAAATTGAATAAAAAGTATATTTCAAAAAGCGATATGATGGTGCTTGATTTGTTGGCTCATTTTAACTGGGATAGACCCATTTATTTTGCTGCAAGTATTGGTACCGATAATTTTATGGGCTTGCAGGATTATTTTCGTTTGGAAGGCTTTGCCTACCGGCTTGTCCCTTATAAAACAAAAACGGAAGATGGAGAAATTGGTGCAATTAATACAGATATTTTATACGATAATGTAATGCATAAGTTTAAATGGGGCAGAATGAACCATGAAGACGTGTTAATTGATCATTATAATCAACGTGTTATTAGTATTATGCGTTTCAGGAGTGTTTTTGCCCGTTTGGCAGATGCTTTACTAAAAGAGAATAAAAAAGATAAAGCCATTGAGGTGCTTGATAAAATAGTTGAGTTAACACCTAACAAGCAGCTACCTTATGATTATACTATGCTGCCGATTGTTGAGTTATATTATAAAGTAGGAGAAACTGAAAAAGCCAATAAATTACTGTCTGAAATGGCGCAAATTTACAAACATGATTTAAATTATTATTTGAGTTTAAATCAGCCATATATCTCAGCAGTAAATTATGAAATTCAAATAGGTATGAATGTGATGCAACAGCTTACCGGTTTAGCGGAAACCTATCATCAGGAAGATCTTTTTGAGCAAATTTCTACCGATTTTGATATGTTGTATCAAAAATATATTGATATAATGCAAAAATAGTAATTGGTGCATTGGTAATTGGTATATTAGTATATTAGTATATTGGTACTGGTTTATTGATAATTAAGTGAAAGGTTCTATAAAAGCTTGTTATCTAATGGTAAATCAATATACTAATATACCGATTCCTAAATTACTAATATACTAATTCTCTATTACATCAATATGTCCATTAATTTAATATTCCCCATATTTAGGTATTTCAGATAAGAATATCTTTTTTATTTTTGCAGTCTCATTTAAGGAAATGAAAATGCAAAACAATCAGAAAAAAAACGGTAAGAACGGTAAGTGGTTGAAGTTTTTTAAAAAATACCACAAATGGTTAAGTATTATTTTGACCCTATTTATTTTATTATTTGTTTTTTCAGGGATTATATTAAATCATCGCGAATTGCTGGCTGCTCACGATGTAAATCGTTCCCTATTACTCGAACGCTATGAGTATAAAAACTGGAATAATGCAGCTGTTAAATCCTATGTGAAACTAAATAGCGATAGCGCCTTAATCTATGGGAATATTGGTGTTTGGTTGACAACCGATAATTTTAAAACATTTAGCGATTTTAATAGTGGTTTTCCAAAAGGAACGGATAATCATAAAATAGAGGTAGTTTTACAAACTAAATCCGGCAATTTATATGCAGGTACTTTATTTGGACTCTTTTGGTATGATAAACAAAATTCTATATGGGTAAAAATTGATTTACCAATTTATGAAAAGCGGATTGTTGGTTTATTGTCAAAAGGAGATTCTTTATATGTAATGAGCCGTTCTCATTTGTTGGTAACTCTTGATGAACCTTGTGATTTTGCATTTAATGAGCTGAAACTTCCTCCTTCGGAAGATTATGATCATAAAATTGGCTTATTTAAAACCCTTTGGGTTATCCATAGTGGCGAAATATATGGAGATGCCGGTAAATTATTTGTAGACTTTGTAGGTCTGGTTTTCGCTTTTTTAACCATCACCGGAATAATTCTTTGGCTTACCCCTAAGCATATAAAAAAACTAAAGAAAAAAAATAAGAAATTTGAAAACCATACCCAAGCTAAACGTTGGACGCTCCGTTGGCACAATAAAATCGGGTATTGGTTACTTATTATCTTGATAATTACTACGCTAACCGGTATGTTTTTACGTCCTCCCTTATTAATACCTATTGCCGAACTTAGAGTAGGGAAAATTCCTTATACAGAGCTTGATACGCCAAATCCATGGTTTGATCGTTTACGTAAAATTTATTATGATGAAAATTATAATCGCTTTATTATAATTGCCTCCGATGGGGTATATTATTCTGATGATTATTTTCAAAGTCCGGTTAAAAAATTCAAAACCCAACCTGTTCTTAGCGTTATGGGTGTTAATGTATTTGAATTTCGCCAAAAAGGGGTTTATCTGGTAGGCTCATTTAGCGGGCTGTTTCTTTGGAATTCGGAAACCGGCGAAAACTTTGATTATATTGATAAAAAACCTTACGAAGCACCTAAAACCTTAGGTCCTCCAATTGGTAATTATTCAGTAACCGGATATATTCAAACTTTTGATAATCAGGAATTTTATTTTGATTTTGATAAAGGTGCAGTGGGTATTCCTAACGGGCGGTTTGCAGTTATGCCTAATGAAATTAAAAAACAGCCCATGTCTTTGTGG
>JALSLF010000218.1 GCA_026988445.1 Bacteroidales bacterium | reverse complement strand
TGGTAATCGTTCAAAAATTGTACTTATGGGTGATTTTAATTCCACACCGGAAGAGAAACCGATTAAAATACTAAAAAAAGTATTAGATGATGGGATGTTTGTTTCTGAAAAGGCTTTTTATGGACCATTGGGCACTTTTAATGGTTTTAATATTTCCGTAATTGATAAAAGAATTGATTATATTTTTGTTCAAAATTTATCAGTAAATACATATAGACATATTGATGACAGGCGAAAAAATAACTTACTTGTTTCAGATCATTTTCCTGTTTTTGTTGAAATCAAATTATTTTAACAGCATTTTTAAACATTCTTTTTTTACACTGAAAAAAGGAACTTCTTTTTTGTATTCCAAATAGTTTTGCCCGAATTTTTTTTCCGCTTCTTTTTCTTCAAACAGTTTTATCATAACAATCATAAAAAGCATTTCTGCCGGTGCAATGATGCTAATAAATACCGGACTGCCAATCAGCAAAGCAAAAGCCAAAAAGAAAAACATTAAACCGAAATGCATCGGGTGGCGCATACAGCCATACATCCCACTTGTTACCAGCTTGTTGGTTTGTAGTCGCGGAATTTCACCTTCCCTTCCCATTTTAGCCAAATATCTGCCCGTATTTTTTGCAGATTTAAGTACCAAACGCAGCAAAATATAACCTACCGTAAAACTTCCGATATGAAAAACAAGATTGTTAAATAATTCAGGAAAGTATATTTTATCAAAATAAATGCCTACAAAAGTGCCTCCAAGTAGCATAACAAGCCATAGTGTAATGCGGATAATGTTTGATTTATCAAGTTTCATGCTCTATTTTTACAAAAATAGTAGAATTAATAACCACCTAAACTGTTGTTTAGATAAATTCAAAACTTCTTTTAACTTTAATAAATTTATCAGGCGTTATTTTATTGCTATTTTCTTTTTCAGGATAGTCTTTTTGTAAAAATTCAATTACGGACAAATCATCTATTTCATCAAGTAATTCAGGGTTTATAATTATTTGTTTGATGAAATCAAAACTTAATCCGATATTTCTATTTACTGTTTCTTTTTTGGTCATTTTTTTAATTTTTTTAAATACCTGTTTTTATAAAACTCCTATCGGTCTTTAAAGTCTTGTTCTGCATAAATTAATGCCATTTCAAGATTTTCAAATTCAATTACTTGTTTTTCTTTATCTCCATTTGGAAAAAGAACATCTCTGTGTAAAAATCCATGCGCACAGTCATATCTTACAATAGCATGCCACTTCCCTTCTATCAATGTTTCGTATTGAACAACAATATCAACAACTTTTCCATTCTCAACGGCAATACGCATTCTAATACGCTCATAACTATTTTTATCCAAATATTTGAAAAACTCCTTTTGTCCCAATGCTATTTATTTTATTACAAATATACTAATTTCATTCATAAAATTATAAATAACAAAAATATAAATCCTTAAACTATTCAACAATTCCCATTTTTTTCATTAAAAACATTGCATTCAGATTTTGACTGATGCCCGGTTTAATTTTATAATCAAAAAACAGTTCATTGTTTTTTATATCTACCTCAAAACGATAATTTTCAATATTTTCGGGATATTTTCCGGTCATTTTACCCAGTTCTATATCGTGGGTGGCTACCATTCCCGAAGCCTGTAATTTAATCAAGCGTTCAATTAATGCCGCCGAGCCAAGGTGTTTATCTTTTGAATTTGTTCCGCGCAGCATTTCGTCAATAATCACAAAAAGTTTTTCCCCTTTTTCCAATCGTTTTATTATAGATTGCAAACGCTTTAATTCGGCAAAAAAATAAGATTCGTGCTTTTGTAAAGAATCATTGGTACGAACACTGGTATGTATATAGATAGGTGTAAATTCAAAACCTTTTGCACATACTACAGCTCCGCTCATTGCAAGGACTAAATTAACGCCCACGGTACGCAAGAATGTACTTTTTCCTGCCATATTGGCACCGGTGATAATACGTATTTGAGCATTACCTTTAATTTCGAAATCATTATCTACCCTTATTTTTTTGTCCAACAAAGGATGCCCGCTTTGTTCCATTTTCAGATAGAAACCACCTGTTTTTATGCGGGGCATTACAAATTCGGGATGATTAAAGCCGAAATTTGCCAAGCTGTTAAGCGCATCAAATGTATATAGGGTATGAAACCAATCGTTGATGTTTTTTTTGTTTTTTTTACGCCATTTTTCCAAACGTAATACTATATGTAAATCCCATAAAAGAAAACCATCGGCAAATAGTGCAAATAAAAAATTTAAGCGATTGTCTAATGATTTTGCTAAATTTTTCAAAGCTGTAATCTCTGCCGAAGCAGGTTTTTTTTCGGTATTGATTTTAGCAAATAAATTTTTTAAAAGCGATGATTCAAAATTTTCTTGTTCAATTAATTTCAACAATTTTTCATATTTATCCAAAATGTTTACTTTTCTACCGATTTTTGCATGTACTTTTCCAATTTCTTTATTAAAATATCCGATTACTCCAAGCATTGAAAATACGACCAATACTAATCCCATAAAAGGGAAAATGCCCAATACGGTTAAAACAAGAGCAGTTACAGCTCCAATAGGCAAAATAATAATTAAGGGTTTTAAAATTTTAAGATTACTAAAATAAAATCCTGAGTTTACCCAATCAATCAACTCTTTATGAAATGAACTATCGGAAGTAAACTGTTTGTTTTTTACCGAAAACCATGCATTCGAAGTATTTTCACCCGTATTATCTTCAAGAACGGCATTACCTGTTGCTTGAAAAAGCTGTCGCCAATTTAATCTATCGGATAATTCTTTCTGGGCTTCTTGTCTATCGTAAATTTCAACTTCATTTAATAAAGGTTTTTGCAGAAAACTTG
>JALSLF010000217.1 GCA_026988445.1 Bacteroidales bacterium | reverse complement strand
AGAAAGGTGAAATCACTAATCAAGATGGCGAAATAATCTCTACCTTTGAATTAAAACCCGATACTTTGGCTGATGAATATCGTGCCGGCGGACGTATTCCTTTAATTATCGGACGCTCGTTAACCGATAAAGCACGTAAGGCATTAGGCTTACCTGAGTCAGATGTATTTATTAAACCGGAGCAACCTGTTCATAAAGATGGACAAGGCTATACATTAGCTCAAAAAATGGTAGGTAAAGCATGCGGAAAAGCGGGTGTATTACCCGGCGAATCGGTTGAGCCTTTAATGACTACAGTAGGTTCGCAGGATACTACCGGACCAATGACAGCAGACGAATTAACTGAGCTTGCCTGTTTGAAATTTCAAACCCCTTTGTTTTTACAAACTTTTTGTCATACGGCAGCTTACCCAAAAGAAGCAGATATTAAAACGCATAAAAAGTTACCCCAATTTATCATTGAGCGAAAAGGGGTTTCGTTAATGCCGGGCGATGGAGTAATCCACACATGGTTAAACCGTATGTTAATACCTGATACTGTGGGTACCGGAGGCGATTCGCATACACGTTTCCCTATGGGTATCTCTTTTCCTGCCGGTTCTGGATTGGTTGCCTTTGCCGGCGCATTAGGTTTTATGCCTTTGGATATGCCTGAATCCGTTTTGGTGAAATTCAGCGGAAAATTAAAGCCGGGTATTACGCTACGCGATGTGGTAAATGCCATTCCGTATTTTGCCATACAAGAAGGAATGCTTACCGTTCCTAAAAAGAATAAAGTAAATGTGTTTAACGGACGTATTTTGGAAATGGAAGGTTTACCCGATATTACCGTTGAACAAGCTTTTGAATTGACCGATGCAGCAGCCGAAAGAAGTGCAGCAGCGGCAACGATAAAATTATCGGAAGAAACAATAGCTACTTATATCCGTTCAAATATTGCTTTACTTAAGAAAATGATAAAAGACGGATATAAAGATGCTGAAACCATACAAAAACGTATTGATGCGCTTAATGAATGGTTGGCAAATCCGAAATTAATGGAACGTGATGAACATGCTGAATATGCAGCCGTTCTTGAAGTAGATTTATCAAAAATCAATGAACCTATTGTTGCTTGCCCTAATGATCCTGATGATGTAAAATTATTATCGGAGGTTGCGGGAACAAAAGTGGATGATGTGTTTATCGGTTCATGTATGACCAATATTGGTCATTTTCGTGCAGCAAGCAAGATATGGGATGCTTTTGAACGAAATCCGGAGATGCGTACCTATGTTGTTCCGCCCACAAAAATGGATCAACAACAGCTTAAAGATGAAGCAAAATTTTCTACTTTTAGTAAAATAGGTGCACGTATTGAAGTACCGGGCTGTTCTTTATGTATGGGGAATCAATTAAGAGTACCGGATAATGCGGTTGTTTTTTCAACATCTACCCGTAATTTTGATAACCGGATGGGACGTGGCGCTCAGGTATTTCTTGGCTCAGCTGAATTAGCAGCTATGGTTTCGGTGAAACGTGAAATTCCTTCACCACAGGAGTATTTTGAAATCTATAACAAATACATTACCCCTGAAGAAAGCGATATTTATAAGTATTTACAATTTGATGAATTGGAAGCTTATCAGTAATTAACTATAGTTTCTCAGCTGCTAACATTATAAAAACAAGTTAGTTAACAAGACTAAATTGCTCTTTCAGGGCGTGCAGGTTAATGGCTTTATTTTTAACCCAAAGCTCCGCTTTGGGTTAGTATAACCGGCTCTTTCAGAGCAATAATATTATATAAAATTATCTGTGAAACTTAAATAAATTAAGCAAAAATGCTTAATAGAGCTTAAATTGAAGCCGTTTTGTTATAATGCAAAACGGCTTTTGTTTTTAACCGGAAAAAATAACTTAACAGATATTTCAAAAAAAAAGTATTGTTTACACGACATTATTAGTATATTTGTTCTTAAATTTATGTACATAAAAATATACTCATGAGAGTTTTTACTTTGTCCGTAATAATATTGACAAATTTATTTTTTGGTAATTTGAAAAGCCAAGTACAGGTTTATGCTAATTTTCCGCATACAGTACATGCAGGTGAACGGTTTACGGTAGAATTAACCATTGACAAAAAAAGTTTAATGCATTATGCTGAATTTAAGCAACAGTTGCCTAAAGGCTTTATGGCTTTTGAAGGTATATCGCAAAGTGCTGATTTTTATTTTTCAAACGGACAAATTAAATTAGTTTGGTTACGGCTTCCTCGCCAGGGAAAATTTACGCTTATGTATGATATTGTAGTCAGCAAAACAGCAAAAGGTATTTATAAAATTCCCGGACAGTTTACCTATATTTTCAATAATCAACGCGGTAATGTTTTTTTAAATAATTTGCAAATAAGAGTAGTAGGGGAAGGCGAGCACACGGGTATTACTCAAATATCATCAGAAAATATAAGTTACCCCTCTAAAAATAAGGATTTAGTGCAATGTTTAAGAGTACAGCCTTATTACTCCAAAGACCAAAAAAGTATTATTGTTAAACTTTTGCTTAGTAGAGGCGCAGCTACATCGGCAGCAAGAATTGAAGAAAATATTCCTACGGGATATAAGGCAAGTTTGCTGGAATCTCAATCCTCTTCCTTTTCTTTTGACAAAGGAAAGGTAGAGTTTTATTGGAGTAAATTACCTGAACAAAAAAACTTTGAGATATCTTATAAATTAGTTCCTGTTAGTTTTAATCCGCAACTGCCGGTAATTACCGGTTCTTTTTTGTACTTGTTGAACGGGCAATTGCAAAAAACAAAAATTATAGAAGTGAAGATGAATACAAAATCTTCGG
The DNA here is from genome assembly GCA_026988445.1 of Bacteroidales bacterium. Taxonomy (GTDB): domain Bacteria; phylum Bacteroidota; class Bacteroidia; order Bacteroidales; family NBLH01; genus NBLH01. Next base: position 40 of record JALSLF010000217.1, on the reverse strand, counting down.
ATAAAGTTGAAAACAGTGAGGTTTTGAACTATTTTAAGTA
>JALSLF010000216.1 GCA_026988445.1 Bacteroidales bacterium | reverse complement strand
CGAAAGCCTATTTTAAGATTATTCCCGATTAAGCCAACCTTAGGATTTAAGTTGAAATTAAAACGGTATCTACCATCCGAATTATAATAAGGTAAATATTGCAAATCTGATTCTATCCATACCTTGGGCTTGGTTAATTTATAAACTTTCCAGCCTAAACCAAAATTTCCGGTAATATACTTCATAGGTTCACTATCGCTATATGAATACTCTTGTTCAGCACTTATTCCTGCAACAGCCGAAAATCGTGTCCATGAATTAAAAATAAAATCGTAAATACCTACGGCTGTCAAGTCCAAACGCATTCTTGTTCCTAATTCGGAATTTTGGCCCATACCAAAAAAGGCACCGTAAGATAACTTACTTTTCCTTATACGCTCCCATGAAATACGTGCATCTGATTTTATAGAGTTTAAACTGTCGTTTTGAAAAGTATAATAGGTATCCCATGAAAAATTGTAAAAAGCACTTTGTCGTCTATGGCTTATATATGTTGAAAAATTTACTGTTAATAAATCACTTCCTTTTGTATAATTACCCCCAAGTCCAAAATCTCCGCTCGTGCGTAGCCAAAAACTTTTTTTTAAAGGAAATATTTGTGCAATTTCATTTACTCTTATAAGTTTTTTTCCTGATGTTAGTACCAAATATACTTTAAATTCTTCTTCCGAAGTGTCAAACGAGCAATAATATCTATTCCCGTTTTGTAAACGGACATCAAAACGCTTGTTGCTTTTTAAAGTACTAATCTTAGGAATTTCTACATTAATAGTACCCATTCCGTCCATTTTCCAAACAAGAATACCGTATTGCAGCTTTTTTAATTCGCCGGTCATAATATTGCCGTTGATATGCATCAAGGTATCCACTTTTTGCGAATAAAGAAAAACGGGTAAACTTAGCAGTATTATGAATATGAGTAATTTACGATACACTTATAAACTTGAATTAATGGTTGATAGTTCTTTTGAAAGATAATCAACTTCATCCGAAAAATCAATTTCGGGATATTGAGCCGATAGATTGTGTATTTTATCTAATTGATCGTTTAAAAACTTTTTATGTTCCGGTGTATTCCGATGTAAAATTTTATGACTTAATGCTTTATTTATTTTTTCGATTTTTTTGCTGATTTGCAGTGTTTTATCTTCAATAAAAACCGTACAAAATTTTGACCAAATATAATTTACGGCTAACTTATTGGGATGTAAAAAATCATCAGAATAAAAACGATAATCGCGCAAATCGTCCATCATAATTTCATAAGCCGGAAAATAAGAACAATGACTGTTTTTGTTAATGATTTCATGAATTGCTACATTCAAAACCGATTTACTTAACTGATTATTTTCCGCACCATCTTTCCAATGCCTGACGGGACTGAGCGTAAAAACAATTTTTAATTCAGGATTAAATGTTTGCAAATGCTCAATAAAAGGAGTCCATAAATTTACAATTTCATTAACAGAAAGCATTTCCCGCTGAAATAACTGAGCGGCTTGTTTATGGCAGTTAGCTACAATTTCACCGGTAGCTTTTAAGCGATAATACCAAGCCGTACCAAAAGTTACGAAAAGTACTTTTGTTTTCGCTAAAAAATTATGTGCCAATGTACTTTGTTTGTTGATATTATCTAAAATTTCATTTTTTTTAGTAGAAGAAAAACTACCGTGATGTTGGTAGCTAAACCATTTATCATTGGCAAAATTCAAATCATTTTCAGTAAATACCTTTTTGTCGATGATTGCCTTTAATGCATTTTTTACCGAAACCGGATTATAAAGTACCCCAAAAGGATTTAACACAACGGGGAATTTTAAATCTTTTAATATATTCCCTATGTTATCCGAGAAGCAAGAGCCTATAAAAAAGCTTTTTGAAGAATAGTCAATAAAAAAATCTGATTTTTTAAGAAAAATTTCTGTACGAAATTGCGACATTATTTGTATTTTTATGAAAAATTCAGCAGCTAAGATACAAAAAATGCATTTTACCATAAAAATAAGTACCGATAAGCATAACGGACTATATGATATTACGCAAGAAGTAACTCGTATTGTTGAAAAATCAAAAGTGCAAAACGGCTTGCTTAATGTGTATGCACAGGGTGCTACAGCTGCTATAATGATACAAGAAAACTGGGATCAATCGGTACAGAACGATGTGATTAATTTACTTCGTAAATTAATACCGAGCGGAGTTTGGCAGCACGACTTGCAAGACGGTAACGGAGATGCACATCTAAAAGCAGGTTTGGTGGGACCAAGTGAAACCGTTCCGATAATTAACGGGAGTTTAGCATTATCTACTTGGCAAAATATATTTTTTTGTGAGTTTGATGGTCCCCGTGCTCAACGAAATATTGTTCTTACAATTATTGAATCGTAAAGTACTTTTTTGTCAAGAGTGTTTTTTTTAAGGGGTATTGTTAAATTATTGTTAAGTTATTAATAAGGACCCCCGTTTTATGTGGATATTTAACAAAAAAATACGACTTTTGTAATGCTTTTCTGAAAAATAATTTTATAATATCTCTACATAATTTTGCCTATGAGCTACATTAAATTTGACAAAAGTCAATTGATAAACCTTGAGTATTCCTTAAAAAGAGAATTTATCCGTTCAAACCGTGCCGGAGCTTATGCCAGCAGTACCATTATTAATTGTAATACCCGTAAATATCATGGATTACTGATTTGTCCCGTTGATAATTTAGACGATGAAAATCATGTATTGCTTTCGGCACTTGATGAAACAGTGATTCAACACGATAAAGAATTTCATTTAGCGGTAAGGCGTTATCCCGGCGGTGTTTTTCATCCGGGTCATAAATATTTAAGAGATTTTAGCTCGGAGCCCATTCCTACATTAACTTATCGTGTAGGCGGGGTTGT
>JALSLF010000215.1 GCA_026988445.1 Bacteroidales bacterium | reverse complement strand
ATATTATATCCGGTGAGTTATTGAAAATAGCCCTGAAACGCTCTTCACTTTCTTTTAGTTTTTCTTCTTGTTTTTTACGATCGCCAATGTCTTTAACGGTAGCTAAAATTCGTTCAACACCGCCAATCTTCCCAAGTTTTAAATTAACTTCTGTCCAAAATAAATTTCCGTTTTTATGTTTGCATAACCATTCAAAAGTATGCGTTCCGTTTTTTATACATATTTCTATATTTTTGGCAGCCGTTTGTATGTCATAAGGGGGATATCCTGCACTTAAATCTTCTATGGTTTTACCAATAACCTCTTCGTGCCTATAACCAAACATTGAATAGATGGACGAGTTTGTATCAATAATAACTCCTGTATTAAGGTCGTGAATGAAAATGCAGTCATTGGGAATGTTAAAAATATCGCGGTATGTTTGTGATTGTTCTTCAAGTTCGATATTAAGTTTTAGCAGTTTTTCATACAACTGTTCGTATTTATGGTTTAAACGTTCATACTCTCTGTTCTTTTTTTTAAGCTCAAGTGCAATTCTTTTTCTTTCAGTTATGTTTTCTTTAACGGCAATAAAATTAATTATTTTACCGTCTCTGTTAAAAACCGGACTAATGGTTGCCGATTCCCAATATAATTCGCCTGCTTTGTTCCGGTTTTGAAATTCGCCCAACCATTGCTTCCCTGCTTTAATGGTTTTCCATAGTTTTTCATAAAACTTCTTTGATTGTTTTCCCGATTTTAAAAAACGAGGGTTTTTACCAATCGCTTCTTCTCTAGAGTATCCTGTAAATTCAACAAATTTATTATTGACATACTCTATTATTCCCTCAGTATTTGTTATGAAAACAATATTAGCACTTTGTTCTACAGCAGTGCTTAATTTTAATTGTAGTTCTGCTTGTTTAATACGTTTGGTAATATCCCTGCTAAAAACAAAAGCTCCGTTAAATTGCCCTTTATTGTCTTTTAATGCAACAGCTTTTCTCCAAACAATAGCTTTTGAGCCGTCTGCTTTATATTGTTCAACTTCCGCTTCGTAATAACCTTTTTTTATAAATTCTTTAAATGTTTTTGTTGCAAAGTCTTTATCTACAACTAATTTAATAGCATGCCTGCCAATAATATCATTAATGTTTGATAAGAGAGAATCGGCAAATGCTTGATTGCAATTTACAATATATCCGTTTTTATCAATTTGAAAAATACCATCCGGCGATTGAGTGAATATTTTCTTAAACAGCAAGTTTAACTCTTCGCGTTTTTGCCGCTCACTCATATCGCGCATTATGGTTTGAATTTCACCTTGTGGAAGTTTTTTACTATGTAATTCAATAGGAATGCTTTTTCCTGTTTTGGCACGTAAATACCGCTCTCTTATAACTACTTTTCCTTGTTCAATTAAATCAAAGCGCAAATGCTCTTCGTTCGTGGAAGCTTTTGGGAAAAGATTTTTTATATTCAATGTTAACAACTCTTTAATAGAGTATTCTGTTAATGCAGCTGTGCTTTTATTCGCATAAAAAATTTGTCCTGTTTTATCAAAATGGATAATTGCATCAACGGATTCGTCAAGTATCTGGCTTAAATGCTCTTCACTTTCTTTTAAAGCTTCGTTAGTTGCCACTAATTCTTCGTTAATCGCCCTGATTTCTTCATTTTGTGTGCGAATTTCTTCATTTTTAATAGTAAGCTCCTTTATAAAATCTTTATCCTTTGAGGATGAAACAATTGCTTTTGCAATTTTTAATTCTTCCTTAAGTCTTGAATTTTCACTTTTAAGTTCTTCAATAATATTTTGCAGTTTTTTTTCCTTGGTCATGGTTAAATACAAAAAACAGGATTTTAAAGGTAAAAAATTAATTGATATAAAAAAACATCGGTTTGATAAATTTTTTATTGGTGGAAAAATGTTTTTTGTTAATTAATTGATGTACAGAATTTTGTGTCTTATTGTTTTGTTGTTGTTTATTTCTGCCTTATACAGAATAGCATACACAAGGAAAGGAAAAAATACTTTGTTTCTAATGGCATTAAGGCGTTTGTGGCGAAGAATTATTATTTATAGTCTTTAAAAAATCGGTATAAGATAATGTTTCATATTTTTTTTGAATGAAAAACTGCAACATGGGTTTCAAATTAGCAACATTTAAAAATGCATTAAGTTTACTTAAAGGTTTTCCCTGAGCATCTATAAAAACAACAGCCGGCATTCGTAAATCATTTTGCAACAAAGCATGTGCAAATTCATGAGGTTTCCCTGTGCCTGTTCCATGATATTGTTTCCCTAAAAAAGTGATTGTATTTTGGCTGGCAGCATCAAATTTAACAACATTAAAATACTCATTAAGTGTATTGCTGATTTTTCGGTTTTTAAAAGTTGTTTTTTCCATTACTTTACAGCTGATACACCAGTTGGTGTAAAAGAAAATTAAGGTAGGTTTTGCTTTTTTCTTTTTTGTAAAAATAATTTCCTCCGGTTTTTTCCAATTCACAACTCCCAGTGTGTCCGGTCTAAGTTCTTTGGGAACTTTAAAAATAGAATGGTCGTTTTCAAAAGCTTTTGGAAAAGTAAACATAAAATCAGCTCTAAACTCTGATAGAGAAACAAAGTTTGATAAATTTTCTACTGTATAAACTAATACCGGCTCAATATCTTTAGACTCTTTATAACCCGGGTCAATAATCTTTTTGCCGGAACGGTCAAAGTAAACAATGGTTGGATAGCTAATTCTTCCATCCAGCAAGTAGTTAGCCAGATCATGCGTAGGGTGATGTCCCACATTGCGGTTATAGTATTTTTTTCCTTGAAACTCTATGGTGTCCATTGTTTCAGCATTGAAACGTACCGGATAAAAATGGGCATTGATATAATTGGCAATTCCTTTATTGGCGAAAGTAGTTTTCATCATAAATTTGCACCAAGAACACCAATCGGTATAAACATCAATTAGTATAGGGCGGGGACTTTTTTTATTCAATTCAAACGCCTTTTCTATATCGTACCATTTAATAGTGCTTGGGGCAACAGTATGCTGTGCATTTATTCTGAAAAATACCGCATATATAAATAAAAAAAGTAGAAATTTCTTCATTTAAAAATATGTAAATTGGTTATATTATGATTAATCCAAATTATTCAACGAAAATTTTAAAATAATATTATTAATTTGTTCGTCTTCTGGAAGCATGCAAAATTAAAAAATGTTTTTTTATTGCATTTGTTCTTTTTCCCAATTATTGATACACAAGCACTAATTCTCAAAAAGAGGAATAATTTGTCAAAAATTAATCGTTGCAAAAGATGTATTAAGTGAAACCATTGTTGTAAATTACTGATTATCTTCCTGCAACAGATTTTCGTCAATTTTCCGAAAATGTGTTTCTTGATTGTTAAATTCACAAAAAGGTATTAAGCCTTCATTGAACAAATGCATGATGAGTTCAAATGCTTTTTCCGATTTAACAGGATACCAAGTATCCGGTTTCATTTTGGAAATAATCCATTCATACATTTTATCCAGTTCGTCTTCTGAAATACTCATAAATAAGTTTTCCTTTTTTCTGATTTAACTCCGCAAATACAATACCAAATGTAAATTATACATGTCAATATTTAAAATATGCACTATTTATTTTTAAAGAATTGGCAAAAGTTGTACTTTTAGCCAACATTTAAAAATCTACTAAAATTTAAAGTAATGAATAAAAATATTGCAACACTCAAGCCTGAATTGGTTTGGAAAAATTTTTATAAACTTACGCAAATTCCACGTCCTTCAAAAAAGGAAGAAAAAGTAATTGAGTTTGTGAAAAACTTTGGAGAATCACTCGGCTTAGAAACCATTGTTGACCATATTGGTAATGTAATTATTAAAAAACCGGCAACAAAGGGTATGGAAAACCGAAAAGGAATTATCCTTCAAGGACATTTGGATATGGTTCCTCAAAAAAATGCGGATAAAAATCATGATTTTGAAAAAGACCCCATAGAGGCATATATTGATGGTGAATGGGTTACTGCTAACGGTACTACTCTTGGTGCGGATAACGGTATAGGGGTTGCTGCGGCGATGGCAGTTTTAGAGTCGGACAATTTGGAACACGGACCTATTGAAGCTTTATTTACTATTGATGAAGAAACCGGAATGACCGGTGCCAATGAATTAAAGCCCGGGTTTCTTGACGGTGATATTTTATTGAATCTGGATTCTGAGGATGAAGGAGAACTTTATATTGGCTGTGCGGGAGGTATCAATACTACCGCTATTTTTGATTTTCATTATGAGCCTGCACCTACAGGATTTAAAGCTTTTAAAATTAGTGTTACCGGATTAAAAGGAGGACATTCGGGTTTGGATATTGCATTGAAACGCGGGAATGCAAATAAAATTATGAACAGGGTACTGATTAACGCCAATGAACATTACGGTATGTTGTTGCACAGTATAAACGGCGGAAGTCTCAGAAATGCTATTCCAAGAGAGTCTTTTGCTGTTACAGCTTTGCCTGCTGAAGAGGTGGAGAATTTTAAAGATTTGGTGCTTGAGTTAGAAGATTATTACAAACAAATAAATACAGATGATCCCGGTCTTAAAATCAGACTTGAGGAAACGGAAATGCCCAAAGAATTTATTGATGTAGAAACCCTGGATGGTTTACTCAATGCTATTCATTTTTGTCCTAACGGAGCATTAAAGTGGTTGAAAGATATGCCCGAAGTAGTTGAAACATCCAGTAATTTGGCAATTGTAAAATCCGAAGGTACACAGATTAAGGTTTTAACACTTCAACGAAGTTCGGTTGAATCTTCAAAAAAAGAAATTTGCAATCAATTGAAAGAAAACTTTGAAAAATACGGAGCAAAAGTTGAATTTGATGGAGATTATCCCGGATGGGAACCAAACACCAATTCAGATATATTAAAGGTGATGAAAGAGGTTTATAACAATAAATTTGGTAAAATTCCCGAAGTAAAAGTTATTCATGCAGGTTTGGAATGTGGTATTTTGGGGGCAACTTATCCAAACTGGGATATGATTTCTTTTGGACCTACTATCCGCTTTCCTCATTCGCCCGATGAAAAAATTAATATAAAAACAGTTGAAAAATTTTGGTTGTATTTAATTGAAACTTTAAAAAATGCACCGGTGAAAAACTAATATGTAGATTTTACTAAAAAAAACAGGCATATAAACTAAAATGCCTGTTTTTTTACGTATTATTTATTGTCTTTTTATTTTTTTCCTTTCAATTTTTCAATTTCTTTTCTTGCTTTTTCTAACTCTTCTTCAATATTTTTTTGATTATCTTTTGCTTCTTTAATGAATTTTTTGAGAATTTTTTCGTTAGCAGCTAACTTTTTATTTTCTTCTTCCAAATCTTTCAGCTCAATCGAAAGTTTTTTACGTTCAGTATTCAGATTTTCAAGTTGTTTCTTTAATTCAATTTCGCGTTCAACAAGTTCTGCATTACGTGCACGCAATTGATGTTCTTGTTTTTTTGCTTTTTCTACAACTTCTTTAAGCGTTTTCTCATTTTCCATGGCTTTTTCATGAGCTTTTCTTAGCTCTTCCTGCTTTTCTGCCATTTCATTCTGGGCAGCTTCAAGATCTTTAAGGTTTTTTCTCAACTCTTCTTCTTGGAGTGCCATTAATTCTGCTTTTTCTATTAACTCTTGTTCCAGTTTTTTACTTTCAGTAATGTTTGTAGCCAGATTTAAAATTTTATAAACTTCACCATCTGCATCAACAATTGGAGTATAAACTTGGTGTAGCCAAATAGTTTCTCCATCAATCACAAACGATTTAACATCGGTGATAATTTCTCCGGCTTTAAGCCGGTTCCAAAACTCTTCTCCACGAATATGGTCATCATCCATTTTTTCAAAATCGCTTTGGTGTTTACCTACCATTTCGCTGCGCTTCAACTTCAATAGTTTCAGGAATGCTTCATTTGCATTAATAATATATCCGTTCAAATCAAATTCAATAACCAAAGAAGAATTATTAATAGCATTCAGGATACTGCTCATCTCAGCTTCGCGGCGCGCAGATTCCTCTTGTGTTGCTTGAAGTTCTTCAAAGTTCTGACGCATTTCTTCTTCTTGTGCTGCCATTTCTTCGGCTTGCCTTTGTGATTTTTCAAGTAGTAAAGCAGTACGGGTGTTAATTTTAGCTAATGAAATAGTTGATGAAATACTTTCGCTAACACGTTCTACAAACTCAATTTCGTGTTTTTCGAATCTGTTGAAAGATGCTATTTCGATAACTCCAAAGATTTCATCTTCAAGTTTTAAAGGTACAATTAATAAACTTTTGGGTGTGGAACCGCCCAAACCGGATGTTATGCTCAAATAGCCTTCCGGTATATCATTCAAATAAACGGTTGATTTTTCAACGGCACACATACCCACTAAGCCTTCACCCAAATATATTTTTTTCTGTTTTTTACGTTCTCTGTTGTAGGCATAGGTTGCTACAAGCTCTAAATAAATGTCTTCTTTATTATTATCATTTAATAAAAATAAACCCGATTGGTTTGCATCTAAGAAATTTACCAAATGACGTACAATATCTCCGGTAAGTTTATCAATATCACCGGCTCCTTGACGCAATAATTCGTTAAATTGTGCCAAACCTTCGTTAGACCATTTTCTCAAATTGTCTTCGTATTGTCTTTTCTTTTCCTCTTTTTGTGCTTTAACAAGGTTTTCGCGCATACTCAACAATGAGTTACCCAATACATCTTGGCTACTTAAAGGCTCAAACTCCATGTCGTATCTTCCGTCTCCAATGGATTTGGCAAAATCAGTAGTTTTTTTCAAACCGACAATGAGCTCGTTCAGTGCCTGAGTCATGTCGTGCAATTCATTTTCGTGTTTTAAAACAAGGAGTTTATCAGGTAAAATACCTTTACTTAAAGGTTGAATATATTTACTTAAGCTATCTAATGGCTTTGTAATTGAACTTGAAAAACGTATAATGTAGAAAATAATAATAAGTAATAAAATACCAACCAATATTGCTAGTAATTCAGCACTTTTCTTTAAGGAAGCTTCTTTTTGAATCGATAAAGTTTTAACCAATGTTTCTATTTCAGGGTCAAACTTATGAATCTCAGTTCTCAGTTCGTTTTGCAAGCCTTCGTTAGAATTTAAGCCTATGGTTTCGTCAAGCTTTATAAGTTTCCCAAAATTGTACTTTAATTCATTTAAAGCTGCTACTAATGTGCTTCCTGTGTTTTGTTCAATAGACTTTTCGGTTTCCGAGCCCATTGTTTCTGTATCAATTCCTGAACCCAAGCGATAGCTTAACGAACTAAACATTAATTCAAAACTGGCTGAATATTGCGGGTCTTTAGTAATCAAATAATCTTTAAAGCTTTGGATTAAATTTACAATAATATCTTTGGAAGCATTATTTTTCATTCGTTGTTCTACAATATCAATATCTTCATATATTTTACCAATGATTCCTGTTTTTACCGAACCTCTTTCGTATATTTTTTGTGTGAGCTCTCTGAAAATACGTTCGTAATTTTCATTATATTCAATTATTTTTTCAAGATTTTGATTTAAACCGAACTCTTTACTTAAAGCGTTGCTCTTTAAGCTTTCCAGATTGTTTTTTAATCGATTGAAAGTTTCTTTATGCTTTCGCAAATACCTATTGTTGCCGGATTTATAAAACCCTTCATCTTCCGTATAGCGTGATAAAAAATGCTGTTCAAAACGTCTCATGGTCAGGTATTCTACTTCCAGTTTATTTACCTCTAAATGGTAATCATTAAACTGCTGTATTTTATTAGATGACCACAGAAATAATGAAATTATTGTAGCAAAAGCAACAATAATTATCCCAAGAAATATTGCAAATCGGGTTTTTATATTTAATTTTAACTTCATCTGTGTATTTTTAATTAGTTAATGGTCAGATGCAACCATCTTGTTATGCTTTATAAATCAATTTTATATACTCTTAGTTTTGTGCATTTGCAAAAATGCTTAATGACAAAGATAAATTAAAATATACAATAAAATCCAAATATAATAATTCTATCCTAATACTTTAAATTTTTATACTCTTTTTTTAAATAATTCGCTACTAAATGTAATGAATTGTTAAATATTGCTAAAAAAACATTGGCATTTTATAAATCTAATCAAATTTAATACCGAAACTAAATAAAAAAATATTTGTAATATAGTTCATTTAGCTTAATTTTGATTTAATCATTTAAAAAAAAAAAGAGTCGATGGAAAAATTATATCCACTTAAATTTATACCAATACTTAAAGAAAAAATTTGGGGAGGTGATAAGCTGAAGCGTTTATTAGATAAAGAGGTAAATACCAAAGCGAAAATTGGTGAGAGCTGGGAAATATCCGGTGTTGAAGAAAATGTTTCAATCGTTTCTAACGGATTTCTTTCGGGAAATAGTTTAAACGAACTGATTGAAATATACATGGGAGATATTGTAGGCGATGCTATTTACGAAAAATTTGGCGAAGAATTTCCGGTTTTAATAAAGTTCATTGATGCTTCTGATGATTTGTCAATTCAAGTGCACCCTGACGATGTTATCGCTCAAAAAAGGCACAATGCCTACGGAAAAACAGAGATGTGGTATATACTTCAAGCTGATGAAGGTGCAGAATTGATAAGCGGGTTTGCAAAGGAAACAACAAAACAAGCTTACCTTACTGCGCTTAATTCAGGAACACTTAAAGATTTGCTTAATGTTGAGAAAGTTACTCCGGGAGATGTATTTTTTATTCCTCCCGGCAGAGTTCATGCAATTGGGAAGGGGGTTTTGTTAACGGAAATACAACAAACATCCGATATTACTTATCGTATTTATGATTGGGGGCGTACAGACAGCAACGGAAATCCTCGTGAACTACATACCGATTTAGCATTGGATGCAATAGATTTTACGGCATATGCTAAATATAAAACCGATTATACTTTCAAAGTAAATAAAACCTCAAATATACTGAAATGCCCCTATTTTACTACCAATATTCTTTCATTTAATCAACCGGTTGAAAAAGATTATAATCTGCTTGATTCTTTTGTAATATATATATGTATTGAAGGAAGTTTTAAAATAGAATATTATAAATCTGAAATCGTTGAAATTAATTTTGGCGAAAGTGTTTTATTACCGGCGATTTTAAAAAATGTACGCTTAATACCGGATAATAATTGCAAATTATTAGAAGTATATATTGGTTAATTATCCTAAGTTTTAAAATATTTATCATTCAACGAAACCTTTTTGTCAATTTTTACGTCTTTAAGATATATTAAATTAAATATTTATTCTTTGAATACGTTTTACATAACAATTAATAATCTAAAATCGATAATTATGAAGAAAAATCAACTTTATTATTTTTTACCGATATTGATATTTTTTATTGGTATAAATTTTTCAGTAAATGCACAAGTAGAAGATTTAAATACAGGGGATGTGCAAGGGGCGCTTGATCAATTCTCGGGCTCGGGTTTTGAAAATTTTGATTTATCACAAGGTTTAACCACAGAGAGTGCCTTAGGCGCATTTTTTGGATATTCCAAGATTGGAGATCAGGATTTTGTGGGTATGCGATTACAGCCTGACTTAAACTTTGGGAAGTTCGGCGTTGGTTTAAACATACCTATTATGTTTAATATGAACGATTGGAGTTTTCGTAAAGATGAGTTTCAGGATGGGGTAGGATTGTTGCGTATTATTGACTATGTACGCTATGGAGTGAAAAAGCGTGATCCGGTATATGTACGTGTAGGTTCATTATACAATTCGTGGATTGGATATGGTCTTTTGCTCGATAACTACTCAAACCAGATAAGTTTCGATAAAAGAAAAATCGGAGCAACTTTTGATATTTTAGTAAAAAACTTTATCGGAGTAGAAGGTTTGTATAGTGATTTTGATATGAGTTCATTCAACCTTTTTGCTGTGCGTCCATATGTTAAGCCTTTGGGAATGACAGGGATACCAATTGTTAAATCTATGGATATAGGTTTTACCTATGTTACCGACCATGATTACACAAAAGTTGAAAGTGCAAACGGTGTTATTCAAAATCAATTTATTCAAGACGGTCAAAATGCATGGTCAGTGGATATCGGTATAATTCCGGTTAATTTATCATTTATGCAATTAAAAATCTATGCTCAATACGGTAAGTTAAAGAAAAATACTTCTCAATTACTGCAGGACTCCTTAAATATTTTAGCAGATACTTTAAGAGCTCGCGGCGAATTGGATAATCCATTGGTAGCAGGAACTACAACAGGAAATAATTATGATGGAGGTAACGGAACCAGTATTGGAGCTGATTTCCGTTTTAATTTTGGAGCTAAAACTCTTCAATTACAAGCACGTATCGAAAGATTATGGTACACTGAGTTTTTTATGCCGCAATTTTACAATGCAGGTTATGAGTTAAGTAAAGATGCCAAATTAATTACTTTAGCTCAAACAGATGGTAAAAAAGGTATTTATGGTTCATTAACCGGTGTATTTATGGAAAAAGTACTCATTGGCGGGTCATTAATGATTCCTGATAATGTAAGCGAAACTGCTCCGGCATTTTTAACCGTTGATGTAGATGCTTCAAAATTATTTGAAAAATTTATTGTTAAAGGTCAATATTTAAAAGGTGGTTTAGCAGAAGTTAAAGATGTGTTTACATTTGATGATAGATCATTGGCTTCGGTTAGAGTTGCATACAAAATGGGGAAATTTTTAACAGCAGGGCTGGATTATAAATGGACATGGACAAAAGGTACCGATGGTGTATTTGAAGCACAAAATCATATTTCTCCATACATAGGATTTTCTATGCCTTTAGGAATAGGTCTTGGCGGAGACAAAAAAGCACCTCTTGATTTTGATTTGGAAGATGTTCAGTAGAAAGAAAAAACTTTGTATTTATATGTGCGTAGCATAATAATGCAGTTATATAATTTGTCTTAATAAAAACCGGTTAAAAACCGGTTTTTATTTTTTTAAGCTTTTGTAATTAAATCTATAAAAAAATAGTTTATTTTTGTCCTGATTTCTAAAGGAATTTTTAATAATCATTTAAAATTAGAATAATGAAACTGAAATTTTTTCAATTGGCAATGGTTGTTGCCATATTAAGTTTTACAGCCTGTAATAAAGGAACAGGACAAACAGCAATGAGTGGTAATGCAGATTTGAATAATGAGTTAGATTCTGTAAGTTATAGTTTAGGTGTTGATATTGGCAAAAGTCTGAAAAGTAGCGGCGTGGACAATATTAATATGGATGTTTTTATCACCGGTCTTTCACAAGCTTTAAAAGGAGATAGTGTTCAAATTAATCAACAAGATGCTCAAATGTTGATTCGTGGATATTTCCAAAAAGCCCGTATGGCTACAATGCAAAAAAATCTGGAAGAAGGTAGAAAATGGCTGGCAGAAAATGCAAAAAAAGAAGGTGTTGTAACAACTGAGTCCGGCTTACAATATAAAGTAATTAAGAAGGGCGAAGGTCCCTTACCAACCGATACCGATGTAGTTAAAGTACATTATAAAGGAACACTTGTTGACGGAACTAAATTTGACAGTTCTTATGACAGAGGACAAGCTTTTGAAACAAAAGTTTCCGGAAGAATTATTAAAGGATGGACAGAAGCATTAAAATTAATGCCTGTAGGTTCAAAATATATTTTCTACATTCCTACAGAGTTGGCTTACGGTCAAAATGTACGTCCGGGCGGACCCATTGAACCTAATGTTCCTTTAATTTTTGAAATGGAATTATTGGAAATTGTTCCTCCTGCTGACAATACAAACAAATAATTTAAGAAAATAAACAATATGAAAGCTGAAATTCATACTGAAAAAGGCTTAATGGTTGCCGAACTATATAAAGATGAAACGCCCGGAACCGTTGAGAATTTTGTGAAATTATCAAAACAAGGGTTTTATGATGGTTTAACTTTTCATAGAGTAATTCCTGATTTTGTTATCCAGGGCGGTTGCCCAAAAGGAGATGGTACAGGAGGCCCCGGTTGGAAAATTAAATGTGAAACCGATGCACCTAAACAATACCATGATAGAGGTGTTTTATCAATGGCTCATGCCGGTAAAGATACCGGAGGTTCGCAGTTTTTTATCTGCCACAGCCGTGAAAACACTGCACACTTAGACGGTGTTCATACCTGTTTTGGGAAAGTTGTCGAAGGTTTGGATGTAATTGATGACATCAGAGCCGGAGATACTATTGAAAAAATTGTAATTATTGAAGAGTAATTATGGCATTAGACGTAAAAGGTAAAGTAATAAATATTCTTCCTGCACAATCGGGTGAAGGAAGAAACGGTAGATGGGAAAAGCAGGAATTTGTAATTGAAACCATGGATCAATACCCTAAAAAAATCTGTTTTTCCGCATGGGGAGATAAAACCTCAGCAGTTAAACAATTAACAATAGGCGAAGAGGTTACGGTTAGTTTTAATTTAGAATCGCGCGAATATAATCAGCGTTGGTACACTGAGGCACGCGCTTGGAAAATTGAAAAAGGAAACCAAGGCTCCGGAGGTAGCGGACATGATATGCCCCCGATTTCTGAAAACGATATTCCTCCTGAAAATAATGAAGACGGAGGCTTACCCTTTTAGTTTTAATACAAAAAAGACGAATCAACGGTTCGTCTTTTTTGTTAATATTTTAATCAGAAACTCAAAGCAACTTTACCGGAAACAGTAAGCTTTTACAGTTTGATGTCAAATTTCGGTAAGTTGCTTTCTTTTTACCAAATAATTTATCATTTTTGTAGGGAATTTAAATCCTGCTAAGCAATGCTTTTAACTTTTACCGATAAACAAGGAAACACACTGAGTGATTTTGAAATATTTTTTCGCTTCAACGATAATAAAATTATTATAAGTACCGATGAAAACGGACAATTAGAATTAACCGATGGAGATGAAGGAGCTGAAATTGTTTGTTGCATCAGTGAAGAGCATCAAGAAAAATTTAAATATAATTCATCTGCTAAATTAACAATTGCTTTTGAATTACCGGTAGAAGACATGCTTTTTGTTGTAGCCGATAAAAATGGAAATTCGGTTAGCGATTTGGAATTGATTTTTGAGTTCAACGGGAAACAAATAAAAGAAAAAACAGATACCACAGGGCAACTTACTCTTAAAAATATTCCGCTTAAAACTAAAGTTCGTGTTTTTCAACTTTTTGCAGGCAAAGAACTGAACGAAGAGTTTTTTACGTGCGAACGAAACAAAGCGCAATATTTTTATGTGGCAGAGCACCTTTATGAAAAAGCGGATATGCATTTTAGTTTGGTCGATAAATCCGGACAGCCTGTTAGAAATGCCGATATTCGTTTTCGTTATGAGGGAGAAGAATTTGAAAAGGTTACCGATAATAACGGGAAAATTGTACTTAAAGATATAAAAATTGGCAGTAGCGTAGAGTGTAAACAAATGGTATTCGGAAAATCTTTACCTGTTCATAAATTCAAATTAGAAAAAGGTATTGATGAATATATTATCCATGGTGAAAAAATCACGAACTACAATAAGGATAATGAGCATTATGAGGCACAAGTACGTACGAAAATCAGACTGGTAAATGCTAATGGAGAACCTGTTCCGAATGCAATAATCAGGGTTGAGTATAATGAAATAAGTAGAAACAAGTACAGCAATCAGAACGGCGAAGTACAAATAGATGATGTTTTATTGGGGGCAAAAGTAACTGCATCGGTAGATGTGCGCGGAAAAAAGGCAGAAATTGAGTTTGTTTGTGAAGGTGATAATGAGTTACATACAATGGTTTTAAAAACAGAGACAGGAAAAAATTTTCTATGGATAATTCCTGTGCTGCTTATTGCAGGCTTAGCTTATTTTTTAACTAAGGTAGATTTTGAATCTCTTCTAAAATCCAAAGAGCCTAAACAAGAAATTGTAAAAAAAGACAGTTTAAATGTTACTAATTATCACATAACGATAAAAGACAAAAAAACAAACAGTATCTTAAAATCAGCTGTGGTTGGCTTAAAATATAAGGATAGTACCTATATTAAATACACGGATAGTTTGGGAGTTGTTGATTTTAAACCCATCTCTAATAAAATTCCTGTTGAGATATCAGGATTTTTACCCGGCTATTTTAAAAATTCACTAAAGTTTAAGCAGGATAGTCTTTTTACGCTCTATTTAATAAAGGACGATTCTACGGATGTAGTCCTGACGACTTTAGCTTGTGGTAATTTAACACAATCCGAAGGAGCTAAAATTACTATTAGAACCTTTAATATGAAATTACCCGAAGGACGTTTTAAATTATTTTACAATATGTTTGATTTACCGGATAGAATAGATGTTTATTCCGGTTCTTCATACGGTTTATCCGAAGATAAGCTAATATATAGCAGTGAAGATTTAGTGAAAGGACTTAAAACAACTTATTTGAATTTTGCCAGTGCAGACAGCCTGATAACTATTAAAGTAACAGGGGGGACAGGCGAAACAAAATGGCTGTATAAAGTTTTTTGTGCACGCCCTTTAATAAAATAAATTTCGGGATAGAGCGTTTAATTTAAGAAATTTATTTATCTTTGTCCGCTTAAATATTTTTTTACACAATATTTATTTTTTATATATGAGATTAAAAATCAGACATATAATAGCCGTACTTATTTTGGCAACTGTATTTTCGTCTTGCGAATATCAAAAACTACTAAAAAGCACAGACAATAAACTCAAGTACGAAAAAGCCATGGCGTATTATGATGATGAAGATTACATACATGCTTTGACCTTATTTGAGCAGTTGATACCCATTTATAGAGGGACTGAAAAAGGCGAAGAAATATCATATCGCTATGCTTATTGTAAATATTATACAAAACAATATATTGAAGCCGGGCATTATTTCAGACGTTACATTAATTCATTTCCAAATAGTAATTTTACCGAAGAGTGTACATACATGAGTGCCTATTGTTATTATTTGGAATCGCCAAAACCTTCTCTGGATCAGTCAAGTACATATAAGGCACTGGCAGAGCTGCAACTGTTTATGGAACGTTTTCCTGAAAGTGAGCATTTAATGGATTGTCAAAACCTTATTGATGAGTTGATGAAAAAATTACAAAAAAAATCGTATGACAATGCATTATTATATTATAAAATAGGACAATATAAGGCAGCTGCGATTGCATTAAAGAGTAGCTTGGAAAAGTTTCCTGATTCTGAATTTAGAGAAGAAATAATGTATCGTATTGTTAAATCAGAATATCTATTAGCTGTGAATTCGATTTACGGAAAAACTTTGGAACGTTTAAAAGCTGCACATAAAGACTTTCAAGACTTTCAACGAGAATTTCCTGAAAGCAAGTACATGAAAGAATTAAATAAAATCAACAAGGATATAGAAGAAAAAATTAATTTTTTAGCATCATAGTTTAAAGTTAAAAATTATCAGTTTTAAAATAAAAATCGCAAACAGATGAATTATAAAAAGACGAATGCGGCTCCAACAACTATTACCAGAAATCAAATTGATTTGGATGGTAAAACCGGAAATATCTATGAATCATTGGTGATTATTTCCAAAAGAGCAAATCAAATTAGTACCGATATTAAAGAAGAATTGAACAAAAAGTTGGAAGAATTTGCATCTTATACCGACAATCTGGAAGAAATTTTTGAAAATCGGGAACAAATTGAAATTTCAAAATTTTATGAAAGATTGCCTAAACCTACTCTTATTGCGATTCAAGAGTTTTTAGAAGATAAGATTTATTATAGAAACCCGAATAAAGAAGAGAAATAAGAAATTATTTTATTAGTTTATATCCCTGCATTGCATAATGTAGGGATTTTTTGTATGTAGCCGATGAAACATATAACAATAGATTTAAGTAATAAAGCTTGGCAGTGGTTTACATTAATTTTATTAGCATTGATATGGGGCAGTTCGTTTATTTTTATGAAACGCGGGCTGGAATCATTTACCGATGCGCAAGTAGCTGCTTTTCGAGTTTTTATTTCTTTTTTATTTTTTTTACCCCTTGCTTATAAACGCCGGAAATATCTTAAAAAGAAAAATTTAAAATCGCTTTTACTTGTTGGATTTATCGGAAACGGTATTCCTGCATTTTTGTTTACCAAAGCACAAACACAGGTGAGCAGCTCATTGGCAGGGATGCTTAATACCTTAGTGCCTCTTTTTGCATTAATAGTGGGTTATATATTTTATAAAGTTCAAGTAAAAAAACTCAATGTATTAGGTGTTTTTATTGGCTTAATCGGTGCAGTGGGCTTAATTGTTATGAGCTCCGAAGGAGTTTTTTCCGCATCGGCTTACTATTCACTGTATATTGTTTTGGCAACTATTTGTTATTCAATCAGTGTTAACGAAATAAAAGAAAAATTAGCAGAGCTCGATGGGGTATCTATTATGTCTTTTGCCTTTATGTTTATAGGTCCTTGGGCTGGGATTTACCTGTTGTTTTCTGATTATACTTACACTTTAAGTACACCCGATTATATACATAATTTTACTTATGTGTTTTTTTTGGCATTGTTAAGTTCGGTAATAGCCAATATTATTTTCAATTATTTAATTAAACATACCACTGCACTTTTTGCGACTTCTGTTACTTATCTAATTCCTGCAGTGGCTATACTTTTGGGAGCACTTGATGGAGAAAGTATTCGTTTTGGTCAGTTACTTTTTATTGTAGTTATTTTAGCCGGAGTGAGTTTAGTAAACAAAAAATAATGTAAATTTGCTTTTCTATTTTAGATACATTATAAAATGCAAAATTTAAAACTAATTAATAAAAAAATGCCTTTG
Organism: Bacteroidales bacterium; assembly: GCA_026988445.1. Lineage (GTDB taxonomy): Bacteria > Bacteroidota > Bacteroidia > Bacteroidales > NBLH01 > NBLH01. The sequence goes on along the minus strand of JALSLF010000215.1, from coordinate 1,512 downwards.
GCAGATATGATACTTGCCAATGTGGATTTGCTTTCGGTTCTTCGCCGCTTTGATATTTCTTTGGGAGTTGGCGATAAAAGTATTGCTGATGTTTGTAATGAGAAAAAGATTAATCTTGAATTTTTCCTGGCAATCGTTAATATTTTTCATAATAAAGAATACTTTCCTACAGAAAAATTACAAGGCTTTTCCATTAGTACTATTGTACATTTTTTAAAAAAATCGCATTATTATTATAATCAGGAAATGATACCTTCAATTGAAGTATTAATTCATCAATTGCACTGGAAAGGAGATGATCATGAGCGAAATCTGCATATTCTTCAAAAATTCTTTAATGAGTATCGAACAGAAGTAAAAACACATACCGACCATGAAGAAGAAACCGTTTATCCTTATATGGTGTATGTTGAGGAAACTTGTATGAAAAGTGAACATATTGAAGAGTGTTACCGGAAAATGAAACATTATTCAATTACTAATTATGCCGAAGAACACAATAATATTGAAGAAAAACTCACTGATTTAAAAAATATTATTATCAAATACCTTCCTCCTTCACACAATCAGGATATAGCTTTTCGGATTTTACAAAAACTTTTTAAATTGGAGAATGATTTAAAACATCATGCAGCCATTGAAGAAAGAATTTTAGTTCCGAAAATTTTGGAAATGGAAAAAGTGCTGGAACAAATATATTTAGGAACAAAAAAATCCTAATTTATGCCAAACTCTGTCTTTATAATATTCGAAAAATCGGCTTTAATCCGTCTCGGTTTAATTGCTTTATTAAGGTCGCTTGATGATACATCGGTAGCCGGTGATTTTCGAAATACCGATAATTTTGAACAAAAAATAAAAGATACAAAACCGGATTTTGTTATAATTAGAGACAAATATATTGAAGATACAGGAATAAAATTTTTAAAAAAGCTTTCCAAAGAGGTTGAATTCAAAGTAATTATTTTGTCAAAAGAACATTCAGCAATAGCAAATAATTTATGGGCAGAAGAAATCTTAATTGATGAGGAAAAGCAAATAATTTCAGATAAAATTGAGCGTCTAATCAATCAAAATAATAAAAATCAGAAACAGGATAAAACCGATAATGAAATCTCAAAGCGTGAACGTGCTGTTTTGGCTATGGTAGCCCAAGGATATACCAACAAAGAAATTGCCGAAAAACTTTTTATTAGTGCACATACGGTAATTACGCATCGTAAAAATATAGTTAAAAAGTTGGGAATAAAAACAGTTTCAGGTTTAACGGTATATGCTATTTTAAATAAGATTATTGATATGGAAGATTTGAAATAAGTTTGTTGTTTAAAATCAAAAATCGTTAATCGGAGTTCGATATTTAAAAATCATGAATAATGAATAACGATTAACGAATGACGAATTAAGATATTCATACATTAAAGATGTATTTGAAAGAACTTACTCAAAAATATGATTTAATAACCGTGCTGGGTGCAACTGCCGGAGGAAAAACTTCCTTTGCAGCTCATC
>JALSLF010000214.1 GCA_026988445.1 Bacteroidales bacterium | reverse complement strand
AGAAAAATTAAAAAGCGCTTTTGTGCAGGTGAATATTCACGCTGCCCTATTTGAATTTTATTATAACTGTATTTAAAATAAGTATTAATTGCCGAATGACGATAAGCATCAATTGCTTTTTGATTGTTATTATCTTCAATAGCCTTTCTGCGTTCTTCTTTTATTTGTTCCCTTTCAGCTTTAAGCTCATTATATAGTTTTACGGCAATACGATATTGCTTTTTAGATTTACTGTTGTGCATAATTTCAAAAACAGTAGCTGTTAATGATACTAAACTGATAAAAAATGCCAGATAGGTTAAAGTATTAGAGTAAAAACTACTTTTTATTATATGTGTTGAGCCCAAAAGTATCATAATTCCAATGGAAACAATAAGAATTATCGTTCCCAGAAATCTTTTTTTCGGTTTTTCAGGAAACTCCGGTAAATCGCGAAGCTCAGGAACAGGAATACCTTCGATTTTAATTTTCTCAATCTCTTCCGGCAATAACACGTATGGATAAAATTCCGGTTTGTTCATAGATAATTATTTTTTATTTTTTTAACTTTTGGCTAAATGTTATTTTATATTTTTTAGCTTTTGTTTACATGTTTTACTTTATACTTTACATCATATGCATTTTTCTTGCCAAAATGATAATTTTTTAAAAAAAATATTTATTTATTTTGTCTAAGGCAAATTTGAGACCAAAAATTATGGAGTTAATCGTAAATTACTACTTACAAGTTCAAATTGTTCTTTTAGGAGATTTAGATATCAGATATAAAATGATAGAATGATTGAATGATTAAATGATAGGCGTATTGGTGTATTGGATAATATACTAATACACTAATCAACTAGTTTAATTAATTTTTCGTTTATCAATAACAACTTTCATTAAAAAATAGGAGTACTGTTTGTTGATGGGAATAAAATTATAGAGGATGTTTTTGCTGGTTTTACGGGCAATATCAATCAAACCTAAGCCTGCACCACCTTTTTTTGACAGGCTGCCGTATTTTAATTGATGTTGATGCATTTCATTCAGCTCTTCAAGCGTTGCATTATTAATAATTTGTAAAGATGATTCTACTTTTTCGATTTGACTGTTTTTAATTTTATTGGAGGTTATTATAAAATATTTATCTCTTTTTTTTCCAATCATAAATAATCCGCGCCCCACTTTCCCCTTTTCGGCAATTTCATCAGAATGCCGAGCCATATTTTGTAGTATCTCAATAATTGCATGGTAAACTCTTTTGCGGGTAGTCAAGTCAATTTTACCTTTTCGCATATCGTCCTCAGCCATGGAACTAAACATCTTAATAACACTATGATTAAATTTACCTATGTAAACAATACTAATTCCTTTAGATATTAAATTTTCATAAATAATTTCAATGCCTTCAACAAAGTGTTCGTCTATATCAAATTTTTTTTCTTTCATTAGTTTTAAGCTGCTTTTGAAAATACTCTTGATATGAAAGCGATTTAATCCGGATAAATATACAAAAAATTGTTTATTATACTTATGACTGTTAATAACTTATAGCTTAAATCAAAGTAAAGCCTATATGTTAATCATTTAAATATCAAATAGTTACATATTATTTTTAATAATAACAAAAACTTACTGATTGTCAATAAGTTTATCTTCTACAATTTGTTTGCCAATGGTATAGCAATACATAGATGCAGGTTCATAGGAATGAATAACATTTGACGAAGGAATAACATCACGTGTTTGTTTGGTGGTTATCATTGATGAAATTAATCTGTATTTTTCACAAAAATGTCCGACAATATCCAATTCATTAGGAGCTAAACCATGCGGATCTTGCCAACGTACATCAGTTACCCAAACCGGATTTTTATGCTCATCTACTTTTATTAAATCCAAAATAACATGATCATGCTTGCAATAATAAAACATATCTTTTTCAATATGTTGCCATTGAGCTAAAATAGCAGTCTCAACCATGTATTCCGTTCGGATATCATCAGCACTTAAGGGAGTAAACAAAGCGGTTCGTAAGCTGGGATTACTTATATAAACTCTAAAATATAAATGGTCGCGTTCACTTTTATGCCGGTCACTAAAGCGATAAATCCGCTTAATTAAAAAAATATGTTCCAAATAGTCTAAATACTTAATTACAGTTTGTTTAGTAAATCCTGATAAGGAAGAAAGTTCTTCTACATTGGTTTCAACTCCGCTATTATATGCAAGCAGTGATGTAAATGAGTTTAATTTGTATAATTTATTGATACCGTATAGGTTAGGTAAGTCTCTTAATAAAATCTGATGCAAATAACGGCTGCCTTCAAGCCGCACTTGTTCATGATTAATTTTTGATGAGATAACCACCGATGAATAATTTCCGTAATTAATATAATCCAGTAAATATTGATTAAAAATACCAATTTGTTCGGCAGAGTAATCATCGTCAAAATTGATGGGATTTTGTTGATTGCGTATTTCGATAAATTCATAAAAAGAAAGTACCGGTAATAAAAACGAATGAAAACGTTTACTTCGGGCTTTCCGTCTATTTGTAGTTTTAATACCAATCGAGCTAGAGCCTATAAATAAAGCTTTTGGATACATAGCTGAAATTTGTTCCAATTGCTCTTCCCAGTTATCTAAATATTGAATTTCTTCAAAAATAAAATACAAATCATCAGCAAATTTAGTATTTAAAGCTTTCAGACTAAGCCCAACAACTTCTTCTAAACTTAAACCCTTAAAAACCGGTATGGCAAACGAAATTAGAACAATCTTTTTTGAAGGAACACCTTTATCTATTAATGCTTGAATAGTATGACTAAGCATAGCCGTTTTCCCGATACCGCGCTGTCCCAATAAAACAACCGCCTGTTCATCATTTACCGAATTGATTATTTGCATAAAAATGCTGAAATATATCCGG
>JALSLF010000213.1 GCA_026988445.1 Bacteroidales bacterium | reverse complement strand
CTATGAATAATTCTGATTTACAGGTTATTGTATTCACAAACAAGCAACTTAAAAATATCTGCGAACAAATTCCTGACCGTGGGCTTATGGCTGCCGGTATGCGCGTGGGATTAATTGCTGTAAATGACAGTGTAGAGATTAGTTTACTCAATCCTGAATATATTTTTTATGCATATTTGCGCGACTATGCTAAACAATTTGAAATTGAATTAAATCAAATTTCTATTGATATAAAAATGGCATTATACCCTATTAGTAACGGTTTTTTGCCCTACATCACCAGCAGCTTGTCTGAACGTGAGTTAAAAGAATTTCGATTTACCGTGCGCAACCCAAGTTTTTCAGAGCCTGTGTTAATAAAACAGTTCCCCGATTTTAAGCAAGCTATTAAAATTATTGAAGATAATCTACAGGCACGTAAGGAAGGTTGTATAAAAGTTTATGAACTAATTGACAGTGCAAAACAAACCGCCGTTTTTGGGGTGGGACTTTTAGATGACCGCAGGGGTGAATCTGTTTTTCTGCCAAAACTCGGCATTTCACATATCGCAGCTTTACCGTACGAATTGGCTGTTAACAAAGGCAAAGTTACCATTCTTCATGGTAAGTATCGTTTTCCGCTTTATTGGTCTGACTTAACCATGACTGAATACCGTAAAATTTACAAAAGCCCGCGAGATGTTGAAGAATTGATGAAAGCACTAACACGGTGAGTATTCTATACATAAATACCATATACTTAAAATCTATTGCTGAATAATTCTTAAAATTTCTTTATAAGTTTTGTTTCTTCGGATATCGCGTTTGTGGACAGCAATTTGTTTTGCTTTTTGGTAGCCTCCTTGATAATAACGCATAAACCATGGTGCTGCGGTCAAAAAAGCATCAAAAAAAGTATAATACTCGGTCATGTAAACAGCTAATACCACAAAACCTCCGGTTAGAATCATTGAATTAAGCCCGTTTTTAATATCACCACTATAAATTTGACCGGAGCCCGGCAATATCATACTCATAATTTTTGCAGTTTTAGGGTTCGGACGATATAAATTTCTTTTTTTTGCAAAAAGTAAAGCTATTTTTTCCTTATCTTTTGGTCGATTATCAGGAATTATATTTAAAAAATATTTTTCTGATTTTTCAAATTCTTCTAATCCCCAGTGGCAAACTGCAAAATAAAAGTTTTTACGATTATTATATTGAGTATCTGTACTATCCGGCAAGTTCATTAATTCAAATAGTGCCATTCTGAATTTCTTATCCAGCATATAACAACTTGCTTTTTTGAAAATAAACTCTATTTTCAAACGCTCATTACCGGTAGTTTTATAAGCCCGCTCAAAATTGTATGCAGCTTCAGAATAATATCCGTTAATAAAATAAATGCTTGCAATTTTGCTATAAATATAATCTAAGTTTTCGCCTGTGCTAAAAAACAAAACCCGTTGGTATTCTTTCAATGCTAAGCGATAATTTTTCAGTTCAAATTGTTTATCGGCAAAAGTTAAGCTTTCTTGAAGTGTTTGAGCATAAACCTGCAAACTAAAAATACTATAAATCGTCCAAAGCAATATGTAAAGCTTTCTTGTAGAGTTCATCGTCTAATTTTTGATTATATTTTTTTGCTGATTTTGCAGAACCATAGATATTTCCAATATAAAAACTTGCCGATAATCCGGCAAATATCCAACCGTATGCCGATTTTTTTCCGTATTTTTTAAAGCCTCTATAGGCTTGCCAAGCGTTAACACCTACAAAGGTCATTGCAATGATACCGTCTTTCCAGTTTTTTGTATAAAACTTTCCTGTACCGGGAACTATCGCCGACATAATTGCAGCAGTTACCGGCTTTTTATATTTTATTCTTTTTGCATCAAAAGCCAATAAATGCAGGCGAGAATTCATTTTTTCATTCGTAACCGGATAACTCATAGCATATTTGAATGAATCGTCCCATTTTTTTTGCAATAAAAGTGCTGCCAATTGATAGTTTTGCTTGAGTTCGGCATTTAAACTTTGATTGATGCTAAGATAACTAAAGGCACTATCGGCTTGCTTGGTTAATAATAATAGCTTAACATATTCTTCGGCAAAATTTGCAGGCATTATAAATCGATTCTTAAAAAAGAATGTAAAACGGTTTAAAGCCTGGGAATATTCCTCTGCTTTGCGATAGGATAAAATCAGCATATATTTATTCTGAATATTTACCGAATCGAGAAAAACAATTCGTTCATATTCTTCTGCAGCTAAGCTATATTGACGTGTTTTAAATAAATAATCGGCAAATTGCTTTGAATGATTCAAATCGTGAATATCTTGTCCCTTTGCCTGAACAATACAAAGTAATATGAGTATGGCAAATATATTTTTAATCATAAATATCAGAAAAAGAAAAATTCAGAGATTATCTAAAAAAGGAATAAAACACAAATATCAGAAAAAAGAAAGTAACTATTCCACAGGATCGTAAAATAAATTGGAGTTTTTATACAAGGGATAATTTTCGGGGCTAAGTTTATTACATCGCGAAAGGCGATCAATACCATTCATTAAACCAATTACTATACCTTGTTTTTTAATGGCTTCAATAGTATAAATACTGCACGAAGGGTAAAAAACACAGTGATTTCCGTCTTGAGATGAAAAAAAATCTTTATAAAAAACAAAAAGTCCGGTACTTATCAGTTCCAACTCATTTGAGCTGTTTTTAAAATATCTTGCAAAGTTATTTTTATGTTCGTGTACCTGATATAAATCTGAAAAAAGCCGTAAATCCTCACTCGTTTGCGCATATATATTGCTGCTAAAAGAAACAGATAGAATAAAAAATAATAGTAAACTATTCGGGTATTTGATAATTATAGTATTCATCATTTCCTGTTTCATTAATTTTTATATTTCTGTATGTACTTAATTCATACAATTCTTTTCCTGAATTATAATAAATCCGTACAATTTCAGTCGGAAAGCCTAAACCTTTAATATTTGTATATTTATGAAATATATGCTTACTAATTATTTCCTCATTTTTATCTAAAAAAATAATGCTGTATAATTCTTTATTTTTTGTGGCGATAAGAATTTTTCCTTGTAAATTATTGCTTGCAGGTGTCCAACTGGCAATAACTAATCCTTTGTCTCTTTTCACATCCTCTAAAATATAACCGGCTTTATCCAATCCGTAATTAGCCAAATTCCCATTTAAAGCAAGATGAAAAATTGAAAATTCTACAGGCAAACGATTTGAAATATGCTTTACTACCCTACCGGCTCTAATGAAATAGGTGCTTGTATCGGACTGTACTATATTTTCTTTAACCGGAAAGCCATTTTTGATAACAATTTTTTTAAAGTTTTTGTCATAAAAAACGGTTCCCATTTTCATAGTCGGCTTACCGGTGGGATTATTAATTTTTATAGTATAATCTGCTTTAAATCTATAAAAATCTTGTGCTCCAAGCTTAAAGGATGTTTGAAAAAAAATAACCGATAAAAAGAATAAAAATAATTTCAGTTGCATAATTCTACAAATTAGATACTACGTATCTAATTCCTAATCCAAGAACCGTGCCTGTTAAACACCCGTATATTGCTTTTTTTGTTTCCGGTTTATTTTTATCGGTATTAAAATAAACTATGGCAACAGCAATAGGTCCGGCAACTGCCCCATAAATAAAATATGACCCCACAAAACTAAAGGAAAAAGCCCACCAAAAAGAAGGAATATTGCCGGGAGCTGCAACTTGCGTATTACCGAAGGGCAAAACTTCCTTATCTTCTAAAAGATAAGCGTATTGCGGGAAGCGAAAAGCAATATCGGAAAGTGATAAGTCAGGGTTTTCAATCAGCATACTTTCCAGTAAATTGAGTTCGGAAAATTCGGCTGCAACTTTCTCTTCGTTATAGTCAAAAAGCTCAGCATTTAAAGTAATTGCTTTAATGCTAACCGATAAAACAAAAAATACGAAAACAATACTTAATCTTTTATACATCACTTAATTTTAAAAATTAGGTTCAAATAAGGTTTCTCTTATTTGAACCTAAATATTATTGCTTAAAAATACACATTAATACCACCACCCACGGTAGTAAAAGCACGGTTGGTAAGTTTTATATTTCCTTCAAAAACAATTGAAAAATTCTTTTTAATATAATATTCCATTGAAATTGGTAACCATACCGGAGCATATAACTCAAGATCGTTATTGACATCTTGTCCAAAATTTAAGTCCATATCCAATCCTGTGGTTAATTTTAATGCTTGGATAGGAAAGGTAACAATAGCACCAAAATCCAAACCGAAATCATTCCAATAATGCGCTCCGATATGACCGGACACAGCAGGTTTACCAGATATGAACATTTTTTCATAGTCCAAACCAACATAAGCACCATTCCAACCAAATCCTAATTTTAAACCTAAATCAGAACTATTACCCAAACCATAGCCTCCATGAAAAAATAAAGCAAAATCGCCTCCTCCCATATCAGCCCAAACAGGGTCAATACCAATAGAGAATGCTCCATTTTTTAAAGTTTGAGCTGTCCCAAACAAAATTTGGGCATTTGTTGTTAAAGTAACAGCTGCAAATAGTACAATTGTTAAAATAATTTTTTTCATAATTTTTACTTTTATTGTTTTAGTGTTAACGGAAAATTATAAATGGATAATATTTTTAGCTCTATTTAATGATTTTGAGCTTAAATATTTTGAAATTTTTTGTTGCTCAGCTTTTGACAAAGCACTTAAACTTAAAGGAGGATATGCTCCACTTCCTTTTTTTGTTTGAACCCATAAAATTAAACTAATTTTTTGTCCGAAAAAACTTTTATGTATTTCAAAATGGCTTAATGTATCCAAATTTATTTCAAAAGCTTTGTATTGCCGAAATACCGGTTGGGCAGGATAAGTTTTAATACGCAGCTTTCCTTTATACTCTTCCATATAAATATAATCCGGCTTGCTAATAATTAAATACACAAAATAAAGAAACAAAACTACACCTAATATACTCATTATCAAATGCTCAACCGTAACACTACGCACTATAAATATGGGAACTATCAAACCAATACCCACAAGAAAACTCAGAATATAAGCCATCTTTATTTTTGCCACCTTTAATTGATTGTTTACAATAACCATAGTTTAATTTTTAACTTTTCTGTGTTTTGCTAAACTATTTATATTTTTTGTATTGAACAAAACAATTTTGATAAATTATTTGAAAGTATGCATTTTTAAACCTTAATAATACCCAAATCATACAATTAAAGACAAAAAAAAGCAAATGCCTTGATACTAAAAATGTTCATAAATTTTGAGCAGAGTTCGGCCTTATGCAAAAAGCTCAAAAACTCTCTGATTATCATACAATTTATGTAAGCTTAAAAAATTAAAATCAGAATTAATCCAATGAAATATTGTCAAATAAATTGTACGATATTTGCAGTAAACTCATAAATTCTAATAAATAAATTTTGTTTAAAATAATTTTCTGAATATATTTATGTTTTAAGATAAGATTAAAAAGAATTATACATGAACGATCAGTCGCAAAGTAAAGAAAAATTAGGTTTTGTTTATAAGCTGTTCAAAGCGATGCAAAAAAACAACCTGAATTATATTTACAGAGGTAGTTTTACCGAAAATATTACCGATAATATACTCTCGCTTGCAGAGACCAACTTGGTGAAAAAAGATGATCCGCGTATATTGCGGCGGAAAGTGTATAATGTAATGGTTGAAGGTTTGCAAAATATTACAAAACACCAAGCAGATATTAAGGTAGATGATGAGAAAAATTACGGGGTTTTTGTACTAAAAAAGGAAAATGACAAATATTATATTACTACCGGAAATTTAATTGAAAATGAGCATATCGAAAATTTATCCGCACAAATAGACCAGGTTAACAGTTTAGATAAAGCCGGACTTTCTGCTTATCACAAAGAAGTGTTATTACATGGAAAAATATCAGAAAAAGGCGGTGCCGGATTAGGTTTAATTGATATGGCAAGAAAATCAGGCAATAAACTGCTCTATGCTTTTGAAAAACTGGACGAAAAATACTCTTATTTTTATCTTCATACCGAAATTCCGTCAAAAAATGCACCCAAATCATCATTAAATACAAAAAATTCAGGAATTCTTCATTATATTAGCGCATTACATAAGATGTTAAACGATGAAAATGTACTGATTATTTTCAACAGTTATTTTAATCAAGATAGTTTGATGAATTTGCTTTCAATTATTGAAAAGCAAATGATGGAAAGTTTACAACAAAAAAAGCGTATTTATCATACAATGGTTGAAATGTTTCAAAACATTATTCAACATGGTGATGATTATCAAAAAACAGAAGAGGGAAAAGCCGGACTATTTTTTATTTCAGAAACTGAAAAAGAATATTTATTAAACACCGGAAACTATATTTTGAATGAAAAAATTCCAATACTATCTAAAAAAATAGATTATGTAAATAATTTAAGTGAAGAAGAATTGGAGGAGTTTTATAATCATCGACTTTTGGATTTTGATATCGACACAAACAAAGAAGCCGGTCTAGGTATTATTGATATTAGAATGAAAACAGACGACAATTTGGAATATTATTTTTTAAACATTGATGATAAATATTCATTTTATTCATTAAGAGCAAAAATTAAAAAAAATTAAAATATGGAAGCTTTACATATTGAGGCAACAGAGGATACTCCTAAAATATATTTTGAGCCGGAGGTGGACATATACCTAATTGAAGGAAAATCCTTACCCGAAAATGCCGTAGATTTTTACCAACCGGTATTTGATTGGGCAGAGAAATTTTTCAACTCACCGGATACACCCACCGATGTAACTATTTATTTTAAATTAGACTATTTCAATACAGCCTCGTCTAAACAAATTGCAAAATTTCTTAGGATTATTGAAAATAGTGCAGCCAGTGAAAATGTTACTATCAGATGGTTTTACGACGAAGAAGATACGGATATGCTAAAAGCCGGAAACCGATATAATAAATTAATGAACATCCGCTTTGAATTTGAAGTAAATAAAGATTAATTATAAGAATATGGCTTTTATTCAAACTGTAAGAGGTTTCACTCCTCTTATCGGGAAAGATTGCTTTTTGGCTGAAAATGCAACTATTGTAGGAAATGTTTCAATTGGCAACAATTGCAGTATTTGGTTTAATGCAGTTTTGCGTGGCGATGTACACTATATTAAAATAGGTAATCATACTAATGTTCAAGATGGTGCCATAATTCATGCCACTTATGAAAAATATCCCACCAATATCGGGAATTATGTATCCATTGCACATGGTGCAATTGTACATGGTTGTACGATACACGATAATGTTTTAATTGGTATGGGTGCTATTGTCATGGACGATGCCGTAATTGAAAGCAACTCTATTATTGCCGCAGGTTCGGTTGTAACACAAGGTACAGTAGTAAAATCAGGCAGTGTATATGGCGGTGCACCGGCAAAATTAATTAAAGAAATTAGTCCTGATTTACTCGAAGGTCAAATAAACCGTATTGCCAATAATTACGCTATGTATGCCGGATGGTATAAAAAATAGCTTACACCCAAATTGGGCTTACAATATTATATGCACTACATTATCGATTTTATCACAAAAAATTTTTCCTTGCTCCTTAAATATTTTTGGCGAATCGGTAGTAAAAAATTTGTAAACAGATGATTTGGTACATTTTTTATCCATCTCCGGATGTCGGTGTAAATAATCCTTTAAACTTTTTGCCACAATACTTCCTTGCGAAATTAAACGGATATTGTCGGGCAAGTATTTCTTTATTTTATTTTCTAAAAGCGGGTAATGAGTACAGGCAAGAATAACGGTATCAATATTTTCTGATTTTTTCATCAATGAATTGATATTTTCTTGGACAAAAAAATCGGCTCCGGCTTTGTTATGTTCATTATTCTCCACCAATGGAACCCACATTGGACATGCTTCTTGAATAACATCCAATTCAGGGTATAATTTTTTAACTTCTAAGGGATAAGAATTTGATACAACCGTTCCTTTTGTACCCAATACACCAATACTGCCGCTTATAGTATATCCACCTATTGCTTCAACACTGGGGCGAATAACTCCCAAAACTCTCCGTGAAGGGTCTATTTTTGGTAAATCTTTTTGTTGAATGCTTCTTAATGCCTTTGCCGATGCGGTATTGCAGGCAAGGATAACCAAATGGCAACCCAAATCAAAAAGGGCTTTTACTGCTTCTAAAGTATATTGATAAACCGTTTCAAAAGAGCGGGGTCCGTAGGGAGCCCGGGCATTATCGCCAAGGTAGTAATAATCATATTCAGGCATTAAACGGATAAACTCTTTTAATACACTTAAACCGCCATAACCGGAATCAAAAACACCTATCGGGTGGATATTTTTTGAAGACATGATTTATTTTCCAATAATTTCCGGTACTCAGTTTTCAAATATTCTGAAAACTGAGCACCAAAAAAACTATTGTACATTTAATTTTGCTTTAACCATTGGGGTTATATCAATACTTTCTTCTGAATAATATAATAAAGTAGTAATCTCAAAGATATAAGTAAATTTATTTTCTTTAGCTACTTCTTTAATTGCTTTATCCATTTTTTCCAGGATTGGTTTCAGTAGTTCTTGCTGTTTTTCTTGCATTTTTTGCTGAGCAGTCATTTGAAACTCTTGCGCTCGTTTTTGCAAATCCTGAATTTCTTTTTCTTTGTCAGCCTTTACAATATCGCTCCATTTTTTAGGATCTCCGGCAGGAAGTTTTTCATTTTCCATGTAGTCATTATACTTATTGTTTAACTCAACCGACATGATTTCAATTTGGTCCTGAATGGATTTTCCTTCTGCCTGAAGTGTCTCCTGGGCTTTTGCATATTCAGGTAATGATTGCAATAGTTTTTGAGAATCAATGTGCCCGAATTTATATGTTTGGGCATTTAATTGAAATCCTCCAACAATAAAAAAAATCGCTACAAATAATCTTAATGTACTTTTCATTGGTAATTTATTTTAGTTTTTAAAAGAAGAACAACTCCCACATTTCTATCAAATTTTATGTTCTTCTGTTTGCTTAAGAATTTATTTTGTGGGTTTATTATCTTAATAACCGAGTTTTTTTAAAATATCATCACTTTTATCATACTTTAAATCCAGATACAAAACTTTTCCGGTAACTGCGTCAATAACAGAAGCATAATTACCTTCGGTAGCCATTTGCTTAATGGCTTCGTATATATTATCTTGAATAGGTTTTATTAATTCTTGTCTTTTTTTAAAGAGTTCACCATTCACCCCAAAATATTTCTTTTTTAGGCTTTTTGCCTCTTTCTCCAAATCAATAATTTCTTGTTCTCTTTGCTTCTTCATTTCATCCGAGAGCAAAACTTTTTCATTTTGATAAGCTTTATATTTATTTTCTACCGTCTGAAATGACGATTCAACTTCTTTTTGCCATTTTGCAGAATATGCATCCAACTTTTTAATTGCTTCTTGATATGCAGGTATTTTACTTAAAATATACTCGGTATCAACATATACCGTTCTTTGAGCATTTGCCCAATGAAACAAAAATGCCGTAACAAAAATCAAAAGAATGAATTTTTTCATAGCTTTTATATTTAAAAATTAAAATTGCTGTCCTAAGATAAAGTGAAAGCGTGAACCACTTGGATCTGTATATCCCGGAAGGTTATCAAAACCATAAGCCCAATCAATACCGATAAGCCCGAGCATAGGTAAAAATATACGAACACCTACACCTGCTGAGCGGTACATTCCAAATGGGTTATATTCTGAAAAATTATTCCAAGAAGCTCCCGACTCAAAGAAAGAAAGCCCGTAAATAGTAGCTGCCTGAGTTAGAGCAATCGGATATCTTAGTTCAAAAGTATATTTATTATAAATATAGCCACCTCCACGAGGAGTTAGTGTGCCATTATCATATCCACGCAAACCAACAATTGTTTTCCCATATACATAATAGCCCATACCATCTCCTCCAAATTCATAACCCTCGGTAGGTGCCGGTCCAATATCACTATTATAATAACCAATAAAGCCGTAATCTGCTTTAGCATGAAATACTAAGTCGCCAACCAACTGTGTAAACCATTCAGCTTTAAATGTCCATTTGTAATATTCCAACCATTTATACTTTTCTTCTCCTTCCATATTTGCATAATCTCTTCCATCCCACAAAGACACAGGCAGCGTAAATTCAAGTCCCAAAGAAAAAGAAGAACCCCTACGTGAATAAAGCGGATTATCTACCGAGTTACGAGAGATTATATTATTAAACGCCAATTGATTGGCTTTACCCGTTGCAAAACCGGGAAAAAGCTGATATTCATTCAAATCATAATGCCGGTAACTAATTTCGTTATATAAACTAAAAAAGTCATCGGGCCATTTTAACCTTCGTCCAAAACCAAGCGATACACTGGTAATTTGCATTCTTGCAGTGGATTGAGTAGTAGTTGGCGGATAATAATTATATCCGGTACTGTACGGATTATATGCTCCACCGGACTGAATAGTATGCGATACGGAAAAGGACATTGAATTTGGTTTCTTGCCACCTAACCATGGTTCTACAAATGATACGCTATAATTTTGATAAAATTTTCCATTTGTTTGAGCACGAATGCTCAATTTTTGCCCATCACCTGTTGGTAAAGGCTGCCATGCTTTTTTATCAAAAATATTTCGGGTAGAAAAATTATTAAAGCTCAAACCAAGTGTTCCGATAATCATACCTGCACCCCAACCACCGGAAAGCTCTATTTGATCGTTTGCTTTTTCAACCAATGAATATTCTAGATCAACTGTACCGTCAGCCGGATTAGGCTTTGGTGTGGGTACAATTTGCTCGGGGTCAAAATGTCCTAATTGTGCCAATTCTCTAACTGTACGAATAATATCCGATTTACTGAACAATTCACCGGGCAAGGTTCTTATTTCACGGCGAATGACATGGTCATTTGTTCTGGTGTTTCCGGTAATAATTACATCTTTTATGGTCGCTTGTGGTCCTTCAAAAATTCTCATTTCTAAGTCAATAGAATCATTTTCAACACGTACTTCAACCGGTGTAACGTTAAAAAACAAATATCCGTCGTCCATATAAAGATTACTCACCGCATCATCATCTGACATTAAACGCTTATCCAGTAAAGACTGATCGTAAATATCTCCTTTTTTTATTCTTAAAACTCTACTCAGTTGTTCCGATGAAAATTTTTTATTTCCAACCCATTTAATATTTCTGAAAAAATATTGATTCCCTTCGTCCAACTTTATAATTAATTTTAAAGTTCCGTCATCATTTGCAATTAGTGTATCACCTAAAATTTTTGCATCACGATAACCTTTTTCATTTAATTTGCTAATCAGAGTTTTTTTATCTTCTTCATATTTTTCGGGAATGTATTTCGATGGTTTGAACAAACCATACCACCTTTTTTGTTTGGTTTCTTTAAGGAATTTTTTTAATTTTTCATCTAAAAAAACCGAATTTCCTTCAAAATCAATTTCCGATATTTTAACTTTTTCTTTTTTATCAACATTGAATGTTAAAATAACGGTATTTTGATAGTTTGTATCGTTTTTTTGAACCACATCAATGGTAACATTGTAAAAACCCTTATCAATAAAATAGTTTCGAATAATGTTTTTACTACGATTTATAACATTTTCGGTAACCTGCCCACCACGTTTTAAATCCAATTTTTCTTCAAGGTCTTTTACTCTTGTATTCTGAATACCTGTAATAACAAGCTGTGATAATCGAGGGCGTTCTTGTAAATATATATTTAAATAAATGGTATCGCCAACAATTTTAGTATAAGATATTTTAACGTCTGAAAATAAACCCTGTTTCCATAGTTTTTTTAAGGATTTGGTAATCGGCTCACCGGGTATTTGAATTTTCTGTCCTTTTTTTAATCCTGAAATCTGTACTAAGGCATTATGATTTAGGTAACGTACTCCGGTAATAGAAATATCACCAATAATGTATTCTTTGGGGTTTGCATAATCGAAAGTAACTTGTGCAAGAGCACTATTAATACCGGCAAATGCAATAATAATGATTAAAATATATTTATTGAACTTCATATATTGAATTATTTTTCTGGAATTTTATTATTTTAATAAAAAAATTAGTCAGCTGCGAAATTATAATTATTTTTTAATTTTTTTGCTTAACTTGTTCACTAGTTTTTCCAAATCTTCGTTCACGTCTCTGAAAATCTATAATAGCTTCCAAAAAGTCTTCTTTAGTAAACTCTGGCCAAAGTTTGGGTGTAAAATAAAACTCGGCATAAGCTAATTGCCAAAGCAAAAAGTTACTAATTCGGTATTCGCCACTTGTTCTTATCATCAGCTCCGGGTGAGGTATGCCTTTGGTACTTAGATTTTCATCAAAAACGTTTTCGTTAATTTCATCAATACCTAACTCGCCCTCTTTTACTTGTTTTGATATTTTTTTTACCGCTTCCAGTATCTCCCATTTGGCACTGTAACTTAATGAAAGTACGAGTTTTAGACCATTATTTTTACTGGTAGCTTCAATAGCCTCATATAATTTTTTACGCACATTTTTGGGTAATATGTCGTGATTTCCTATAGAAAGCAATTTTACATTGTTTTTTACTAATTCTTTTGTTTCAGAGTTTATTGAAGAGACCAAAAGAGCCATTAGTGCATCAACTTCCATTTTAGGGCGATTCCAATTTTCCATAGAAAACGCATAAAGAGTGAGATATTCCAGACCTATTTCACCGGATATTTTTACTATTTCTTTAACTGTTTTTGCACCTTGCTTATGTCCATACACTCTGTTTTTTCCATGTTTATTTGCCCAGCGACCGTTGCCATCCATAATAATTGCAACATGCGTGGGCAATTTTTGTTTGTCTATCTGCTCAACAAATGTCATTTTAATTTATTTAAATTTATTTTGACAGATATCCGTATGCCGGACACGAATGCCTACCAAGTGCAAATTTATAAGTTATTGTGATACCTGCAAAAGAATACCAATCTTTACTTTTATCGTAAGAAGATTGTTTTAGTGGTAAACTGCCCGAAGTGTACTCGTCAGGCGGAAGTTGGTCAATATAGTCGGTAAAAGTTTTACGATAAGTCCATTCTCCGGTTATCACCATTCTTTTGGATACTCCATACTTAAATCCAATTCCAAATGGGATTGTCGGATGAACAGGTATTTGGGCAGGAGACCGCATATAAAAAGCACCTAAACCTGCTGTAAGATAAAAAGAATAGTACTCGCGTAAACTTGCCGCCTGAAAAGGAAGAAAGGAAAATTCAAACATTGCCGCAAAATCACTTACAAAAGTAGAGAAACTACGTCCTCGCCATTGTTCATAAGGATTTTTTGAAGATGCATCGTTTCCTGTCAAGCGACTAAATGTTCCTGATAATTTTAAAGCGTAACGTTTATTAATGTCGTATCTGTATAAAAAACCATAAGCAAGCGAAGGAGAATAAAAGGGTACTCCATTATTTAACTCTCCGGTATAATAAGCTGCTCCAGCAAAGAACCCAATTTCATGACTTTTTTTTTGAGCAAATGTATTTAGCTGAAAAATAAGCAAAAACAGTAGGAATACCTTCTTTATATTGGGTATCTTTATAAACATTGTGTTTTTTTTTAGTTTTCCGGTTTCAATTAAAATTTTGGAAGTCCGGACACGTTTCTTTTAAGTTTATAGGTCAAAGTAATTACCGTTAAAATATAAGCATCGTTGTAATCAGGATTTCCGCGCATTGTTTTTCCCGATTCATATGGAGGGGCATCCGTTCCGTCAGGGTTCAAATGTCTATCGGCGAGTTCGGCAGCAATATCGCCATAAGTACTCCTAATGGATTCATTATCATAGTAGCTATCATGTGCATCATCCAAATAATCACTGGTTGTATAGGTATTGGATATTTCAATCCCAATGGCTAACTCTCGTGTTAGATTGTATTTAGCTCCTAAACCAATCGGTAAACCTATTGCAAATTTACTATAAGGTGCCGGATTATCACCAATTCCTTGACCTTCTGTTCCTAATGGCTGTAACTCATATTTTACACCATTATACTCAGCTTTTGGGTTAAAATATAAAAAAGTTACTCCTGTAAAAACATATGCACTAAAATTGCGTATGCTTCGCAGACTAGAAAATGAGTATCTCGGATTGGCTTTTTCTTTAATAAAATAATACTCACCTTGTAAATTGAATTCCCAGATATTAGAAGTAAAACTTAAATTTCGTAATCTCCTTCCTTCCGAACCGGATGTTGCATCAGATCCGGCAATTATACCCCACGATATACCGGCTTTTGCAGCCACGTCCTCCAGTATTCTATACCTGAATTTAGCACTTATATATGGTCTGGTTTTATCAAAATTAATATCTCTAACACCAAAAAAGTGTGCAGCATCTTTTGAGCCACCACCTAAGTCGCCCATAAATTGAGTCATACCGACACCAAATACCAAAGTGTTTCTTTCTGCTTTCCAACGTTGAGCATGAATATTAAAAAAGCCTAAACAAATGATTATTGTTAATAAGAAATTTTTTTTCATATACTTAGTTTTTATTTCCTTTGCCTTTTGTGAATATCTTTTTCTAAAGTTCTTAATCAAAAATCAATGCAAAATTAGAATTGTTAAACTAAAATTCCTAATTTATTGATAAAACACAAAAATTTTGCCACCAATGCTATTAAAATGTTTATAACACTATTAATACGTTTAAAAATGCATTTTGTTTTATTATCATTAAAAAAAAATGTTAAATAATCTAAATATCCAATGATTTATATTTGCAGGAGAATTGTTTAATTTAAGTTTTAATTTCGCTTATCCAAACCCCACATTAATTTCTCTCTAAGGGTTGTGTAAAATGTACGGTCATCATGTTTTAGCATTTTTATTTTAAATTCAGCTTTTTTTATTTTCAATTCAACGGATGTTGAAAAAACTTTATGCCGGTGGTCTAAAGAAACCAGGTAGTTTTGGTCTCTACCATCTATTTTTAATGTTAATTCATGATGGTTTGGAATAACAATAGGACGTACAGTCAGGTTGTGCGGAGCCAATGGTGTAATAATATAGTTTTTTGCATTTGGAGCTACAATTGGACCGCCGGCACTTAAAGAGTAGGCGGTTGAGCCGGTAGGTGTAGAGATAATCAATCCATCTGCCCAGTATGTATTTAAAAACTGCCCATCAATATAAACATGGATAGTTATCATAGAGCTGGAGTCGGTTTTTTGAACCGTAATTTCATTAATTGCAAAATTTTCATTGGCAAATTCTTTACCCGGAGTTTCTAATTTTATGGGTTCGCGTTCTTCAAACGAGTAACTATTATTCAAAATTCGCTCCAATGCCTGTTTCATATCTTTTTTTGAAATATTTGCCAAAAATCCAAGCCTTCCGCTATTTATTCCGGCAATCGGAATACCTTTATCACGTACAAAGGCAGTGCTTTCAAGAAAAGTTCCATCGCCTCCGATACTTAAAAAAATATCATAATCATTTTCAAAATCCTGATAAGAAGAAAACTCTTTGATATTTTCTTTATTATTAATTTTTACCCGTTCATTTATGTATTTAAAAAAATTCTTAAAAACACTCACTTGTGATTTTGATTTTTCAAGTATATTGAAAATTTCGATGATATACTCGTTAAAATCCGGATTAAAACTTTTACCGTAAATTGCTACTTTCATTTTATAATTTTTCCGTTATACTACCATTTTAGTAGATATAATATAATTTTAAACCCGACGGTAGCCGGATTCTTTATCGAATATTTATTTTATTTTCCACCTAATTTACTATAATACCTTTTTTTCTTTTAATTAAATAGGTGCCGTAAAATGCAAAAAAAATCCTGATTCTCCGGTTTTAATAATTGAATACTCAAAACGAATTATTTTATCGTAATAAGTTACAAAATCCAAGCCTATTCCACCACTATATTGTAATTGATTGGAAAGTGTATTTTGATATACATCATTCTGATACTTGTCATAAACATATCCAATATCAAAATAAGTATTTAAATAAATTGAAAAATGAATTTTTCTGAATTTTTTTAAAGGTAAAAACTGTACTTTAACAATTTGCCGTGGCAGCAAATTAAATTTTAAATTACTTTTAAATAATGCAAAATCCTGCCCATCAATAACATAGTATTCATATCCTCGTAAATAATCATAATATCCCAAGCCTCTTTTAAAGTAATAAACCTCATAGTTGTCAAATGTTTTTTTTAAACTAAGAGAGTTTGCCCCGTAAAATTTCCCGCCAATGTGATAAAACCGTTTAAAACGAGAATATAGCGATAGTTTATAGAAACCATTATTATGTAAAATACCTAAACCTTGCTGCTGAATGGTTGCGGTAATTAAAAAACCTTTTGTAGGGTATTCTCTTGAGTTTCTCTTGTCAAAAGTAAATTTATATCTGAGTTGAAAAAAAGAAAGATTAGTATTTGAATCGCCCAAAAAATTGGGATTTAAGCCTGCCAAACTATCCTCCACTGTTTGATTTAAATAAGCAAGACTAAAAAAATGATTCCCATAAAATAAGGGACGAAAATTATAGATTAATTCAAACATAGAACCCTGAATAGCATAATCGTTTTTACTAACATATGTTTCAAGTTTATTTTGATAAGTTCTGTAAATTTGTTTATCACGGTAATAAACTTTTGCTTTCACGTTTAAAAAATGTCTTTGCCTTTTATCTAAAAATAAGTTTTGGTATTTTATAAAAAATTCTTTGGTGTACCCCATTGATAAGCCAACTCTAAGTTTATGGTTTAAACCGAAAACATTATACTGTAATACGGAAATTCGATAATCCAGTTTGCTAAAATCTTTTGTTTCCCACCATGAATTAAGATTTCGTTCATTATTAATGATTCGCGTTTCAGGCCAAATATACCAACGTTCTTCAACAATTATGTATAAGTTAATTAAATCTACCCCCACAAATTCTTTATCAATGGTTACAAAATTAAAAAGCGGTAATTTTAAAAGATGTTCACGTGTTTTTTCAATTTGTTCGTTAAGCTCATAAATTCTAAATATTTGCCCTTCGTTAAAAGTAAGTTCCCGCCTTATTATCTGCTCTTTTGTTTTCTTATTTCCGGTAATGATAATTTTATTTATCCGAACTACCTCAACTGTATCATCATAAAATATTTTACCGTGTAATGCAGAAATATTTTGAAAATGTGCCGTAAAAACAATATAGAACAGAAAAATTTTATAATACAATCGCATCGTTAAAGCTGAAAAAAAAATAGAAATTTAGAAATTTTACTTGTTAAATAATTATAGGTCCAGATAATTCATAAAAGAGTCAAAACGGTCTTGATAGAAAAACTCTAGGCGCTCATCATCTAAGAACGAAGCTTTTATAGAATAATTGTATCTTTCAAAAGCCTGAATTAATCCTGATAAATTATTTGTGTTTAATTTTAAGGTAACTTCTATCTTTGTAGAGTCTTTATGACTTGAAACATATAAACTGAGGATTTTAACATCATTCCCTTCAACAATTTGTGCAATTTCACTTAATGAATAGTCATGAATGTTCATTTCTAAAATAATTATTCCTCCGGGTTCTGAGGCAGCGGTAATTTCAGAAAAGTGCGCAACTAAATCGTGATGGGTTATACATCCAACATATTGTTTATGCTCATTCAAAACAGGAACAATAGTTAATTTTAATCGCGAAACTAAATCTACTACTTCGTAAATATGTTGATAATCGTAAACAAAAGGACGCATTAACGACAAAGGATGTGCCCCAATGGGTTCATCCGGCAAGTTTAAATCATAAATATCGGTATCTGATATTAAGCCTAAAAAATCTTCGTTATTCACTACAGGCAAATGCGAAACTCGAAAAATTTCCATCCAGTTAAGTGCTTTGGTTCCTGTTTCCGAAGTTTTGATAACAGGTACAACATCCGATATTAATTCTTTAGCTAACATTTTACAAATAAACAAAAAAATAGCTTAATTTTGCTGATTATACCTTTTTAAATTATCTAAAATGACAAAATTAAGTGTAAATATAAATAAAATTGCTACATTACGCAACGCCCGGGGCGGAAATGTACCCGACGTTTTAAAAGCAGCTGTTGATTGTGAGCGTTTTGGTGCACAAGGAATTACAGTACATCCACGCCCTGATGAACGCCATATTCGCTATCAAGATGTACGTGATTTACGCCCCTTGGTAAAAACTGAGTTTAATATTGAGGGATATCCTTCGGATAAGTTTATTCAACTAGTTTTAGAGGTTGTTCCCGAACAGGTTACTTTGGTTCCCGACCCACCGGATGCAATTACATCTAACGCCGGTTGGGACACGGTTAAACATCTAAATTTTTTACGTGAAGTAATTGCAGCGTTTAAAAAAGCAGGTATCCGAACTTCTATTTTTGTAGATACTGAAATAAAAAATGTAGAGGGTGC
>JALSLF010000212.1 GCA_026988445.1 Bacteroidales bacterium | reverse complement strand
AAATCAATTATAATACATTTGGCGCAATAAAAGCACGTCAAATAGGACCTGCTACCATGAGCGGGCGAATTGCTGCTCTTGATGCGGTGGATAATAATCCGCAAATAATCTACATAGGTGCTGCTGGCGGCGGTGTATGGAAAAGCAAAAACGGAGGAACTACTTTTAAACCGGTTTTTGATAAGTATCCGCAAGCAATAGGAGCCATTTGCATTGACCAAAAAAAGCCGGAAACAGTATGGGTAGGTAGCGGTGAGCCTTGGGTGCGTAACAGCACATCGGTTGGAAAAGGTGTTTACAAAACCACTGATGGTGGTGATAATTGGAAACTTACAGGATTAGAAGAAACCGAGCGAATCGGCAAAATTGTAGTATCTCCTGATAATAGTGATGTGGTTTATGTTGCAGCCTTAGGTCATTTATGGGGACCGAACAAAGAACGCGGCTTATTTAAAACTACTGATGGAGGCAAAAGTTGGGAAAAAATTCTTTATATAGATGAAAATACAGGTTGTGCAGATGTAGCTGTTGACCCTAAAAATCCTGAAATTATTTATGCAGCCATGTGGGAATTTCGCCGTAAGGCATATACTTTTAACTCCGGAGGAAAAGGAAGCGGTTTATATAAATCAGTTGATGGTGGAAAAACATGGAAAAAACTCACAAAAGATTTGCCCAAAGGTGAACTGGGACGTATTGCCATTGATATTTCTCCCGTAAATACCAATCTGGTTTATGCGGTAATTGAATCTGAAAAAACAGCTTTTTATCGCTCAAAAAATAAAGGAGAAAATTGGGAAAAAATGAATTCAAGCCAAGCAATAGCCGGCAGACCTTTTTATTTTGCCAATATTCTTGCTGACCCCGTAGATACAAACCGCATTTATAAAGCAGGATTTAACTTGATTATGAGTAAAAACGGAGGAAAAAATTTTGCTTCTCCTTCAGTAGAAGGCGGAAGATACCATAGCGATGTACATACTATGTATGTAAGTCCTAATAATAATAAGCTGATTTATATAGGTACGGATGGAGGCTTGTATATTTCGCAAGATAAGGGGAATACCTGGCGAATGGCACGTAATCTGCCTATATCGCAATTTTATCATGTAAGTGCCGATATGCAATATCCTTATAATGTTTACGGCGGTTTGCAAGATAACGGAACATGGTATGGACCCTCAAAAAGTGCGGGTGGAATAAATAATCACGATTGGAAAGGAGTAGGTTTTGGCGATGGATTTTGTGCTTATGCAGATCCAAACGACAATAATATTGTTTACTGGCAATATCAAGGTGGTGAAATTGCTAAAGCATTTCTGAAAACCAATGAATTTAAATCAATAAAACCCTACAAAACAAAAGATATTGAAGATTTACGTTTTGGTTGGAATACACCTCTTGTTTTCAGTAAAGATGGGAAACGTATGTATGTAGGTGCTCAATATCTGTTTGTGAGTGAAAACCAGGGAGATAGCTGGAAACGAATTTCGCCGGATTTAACAACGGATGACCCTGAAAAACAGAAACAAGAAGAATCCGGTGGTTTAACCATTGATAATTCAACAGCAGAAAATCATTGTACCATTTTTACCATAAATGAATCACCATTGGATAAAAATGTAATTTGGGTGGGTACCGATGACGGTAATATTCAATTAACAAGCGATGGAGGCAAAACTTGGACAAACCTGACGAAAAATATTCCGAATTTACCGGAAAATACTTGGTGTTCATATATTGAGCCGAGTAATTTTGATAAATCCATTGCCTATGCCACTTTTGACGGACATAGAAATAACGATAAAAAATCATATATATACAAAACAAATGATTTCGGTAAAACATGGGTTTCTTTATCTACGGATAATTTAAAAAGCTATAACCATATAATAAAAGAAGATCCGGTAAATCCGAAATTACTTTTTCTTGGTACAGAAATGGGCTTATATGTTACAATTGACGGTGGAAAAATATGGTCGCAGTTTAAAGGAAAAGTCCCACCGGTTTCTATTCGTGATATGGTCATTCACCCGCGCGAAAATGATTTGATTTTAGCAACTCACGGGCGTGGAATTTTAATTATTGACGATATAAGTCCACTGCGCGAACTAAAACAAGATGTGCTTAATTCTGAGCTTGTATTTTTAAAATCAAAAGACTATGTAATTGATGATTTAGGCATGGTGCAAAGTTTTAGCGGAGATGATGAATTTACAGGAGCTAATCCGCCTGAGGCTGCATCAATAACTTATTATATGAACAAGCGACATATTTTTGGTGATATGTACGTAGAAATTTATGATAATCAAGGGAATAAAATAAAAACCTTACCGGCAGGCAAACGCAAAGGCATCAATAAAGTACTTTGGCATTTGCGTAAAAAACCGCCAAGAGTACCTTCATCGCCGCAAATAGCAGGTTTTGCCATGCAAGGGCCATTGTATCCGGCGGGAGAATACTTAGTAAAAGTTTTTAAAAACGATAAGGTTTTTGCAACCAATATAAACATTAAGCGAAATCCAAATTCGCAACATTCCGAAGCTGATCGTTTAGTTCGTGAAAAAGCAGTAAATAAAGCCTATGATCTGCTTGAAAAATTAGCATTTATTGATAAACAGGCTACCGACATAAGAGATAAATGTAAAAAAGCATCGGAAAAAGAATCAAAACCTTTAAAGAAAAAACTATTGTCGTTATCGGATAAAATGGAGCAAATGCACAAAGAATTAGTAGCTACAAAAGAAGGGGCGATAACAGGAGAAGAACAATTACGTGAAAAATTAGCTCAATTATATGGTTATATTCTTTTTTACAAAGGTCGTCCAACCGATTCGCAAATTGAACGTTTAAATGATTTAGAAAACGAAGTATTGCAAAAAGAAAACGATTTAAATAAAATGAAACAAGAAGACTTGTTGAAAA
>JALSLF010000211.1 GCA_026988445.1 Bacteroidales bacterium | reverse complement strand
CGCCAGATATTTCGCCACGCCATTTGTAAGTTTATATTTGCCATAGTGATTTTAGATTTTAGAACTTAGATTTTAGATTTTTTATTCATTGTAATAAGTGTACTTGTAAAAATTGCAGTAAGCTCATTTGCTTCTTTTAGCAACCTACCTATTACAGCATTCTCAACCCATCTTTTTTCTTTTATTAGCTCAAGCCAGAATAAAGTTTCATCAGCTTCTTCAAGTACAATATTAATTTTTGATATAAATTCTTTATCACTTCTGGCGCGTAAAGCTGCCCTATAATTAGCTCCTACAGATGTGCCACTTTTTAATATTTGATAAGAAACTACATCGGTAGATTTTTTTTTCGGGAATAAGTCCACCAAATCTATTACATCAATTGAAAAATTAAAAGTTCTAAGTTTTAAATCACCTTTATTCATAACTTTATTATTTTTTGTAGATTAATTAAAACAAACACGAGTTTAACAATGTTGCACCTAAATTCTAAAATCAAATTTCTAAAATCTAATTTTAAAAATCAAAAAACTACCGCCTCAATCCTTTAATCACATTCAGTTTAAAAATAGACCATACAGGATAGGCAGCAGCGACTATGGTAATAATTAAAACAGTAAGTGCTTGATTAAAAATGATTTTAAAACTGATCATGGTGGGTAAAACCGGTTCTATTCCAAACTTTTCTATTGATTTTGCCATTTCACCACTCATTTCAATAGGATAATAATGATAATATACAACCAAGGGGATACTTAAAGCAATTCCGATAATAATCCCTAATGAATTCATAATGAAAGCTTCATAAAGTGTTACAATAGATAGTTTCGATTTTTGCATTCCTACGGCAACCATCATGGCAAATTCGCGTCTTCGCTCCTCGGTCATCATCAATACCGTACCAAAAATACCAAATGCAATAATCATATATAAAATACCTAACATCATTATACCACTAATACGGTCACTTTGAATTTGTTGCAACATTTCAGGTGACATTTTTTGCCAAGTCATTGCTTTATACATGCTTGTATCTAATCTTGCATTTAAACTTTTGCAAATTTGCTGTGTTAGGTCTGCGTCCTTAAATTTAACAACCAAAGAAGTTGCTCCATCAGGAAAACTAAAATATGCTCGTGCAGTTTTTAAAGGCATAAAAACAATTTGCCTATCTATATTCGGAGCAGGCATTTTAACAATTCCTTTTACCGGAAAAATACCCACCGCCGTATTTCCCCAGTGTCCTTGCCCCATGAGTACCAAAGAATCATTTACATCCAATTCAAGATATTGAGCCAATTTTGAGCCAATTAAAATACCCTTATCTTTATCATTAAAATATTTTCCTTTAATAATTTTTCTCGATAAATCAATTAAGGAATCTTCCTTTGCGGGTTCAATACCCATTACTAAAGTACCCTTAGTATTGTTTTTGTTAGATGCTAGGGAAAAACTTTCAATGCGAATATTTACCCCTTCAACTCCGGGAGTAGCTAAAATTTGCTTGATTAGACTGTCCGAAACATCAATTCCGTTATCCAAAGTTTTATCTTCCCAATAATCTTTTTGATGTACTTGAACATATCCCGAAAACTTCCCAATGGCGTTTTCAATCATTAATTCATAGCTTCCTTCTTGAAAAGAGCGGGTAAAAGTGGACAAAACAACAGCAAGAATTACAGAGCTAATGGTTATAAAACTACGTTTTTTGTTTCGCCAAATATTTCGCCAGGCTATTCTTAAATTCATATAATAGTTTTTAAATATATCGGTAAATGAATAATGCTTGTTTATCTTAAATAATACCTAAACGTTCAACTGTCCTTACTTTGAAGTTTATAATCGCTCAATTTAGGTAGTAATATAATTCTAATATTCAATCAATTTTAAATACAACCAAAACGTTCAAATGTCCTTACGGACGATTTGAAGTTTGTTATCGAATTCTTTTCATGTTTTGTTGCGAAAAGAAATTATCATCAATTTTTACGTTAAATGCTGCCGAATTTATTACTACAAGTGTTTTATATCCGGGTTTATCTGCCGGAATAATTTCAATTTTTGAAGGTAAACGCCTATCGCCAAAATTTTTAATTTCCGAAGCAATTTCTGTTTTTATCAGCTCATTATCCTCATCGTAATATTCATTTTTCATTTGCCAAAACTCCTTTTTACTAATCCATTTTATCACTTTCCCCCAAGTTACCGCAGCATCCTCTTTGGGGATCATCTCAATTTTATAACAATCTAAACCTGAAATTTTTTCCTCACCGATGATTTTATGATTATAATCCACAACAATTGAACTTTCCTTTAATATATCGTCATTGCTGTAATCAGAACCCATCCAACCCTGACTCATCATTGAAGGCGGCAATTTAATCATCCGGTTAATGGTAGGTACCCAATTCCACATTTCATTTTTACGTTTCATAAATACTTGTCCTTTATCCTTTGCGGGTGATAAAATATAGGTCATTGAATAATCTCTACCCTTCGACCATGATTTCATACTAATCGTACGTGTCCATTTAGGTCGAATAATTTTCATAGTCATTTGTGATTTACTGCTTTCTCCACGTTGTAAATTATCGGCTTTAATTACAATTTCTTTTGCACTTATGTTTTGAGTATAAGCCGATACGGGCAAAAAAATCATCGCGATAATAATTAATGATAATCTGTTCATTTGCTAATTATTTAAATTTTTGAATTACTAATTCTTGTACATCTTCAAGCGGAAAACTATCCGGATCAAGAATATAATTTAAAGATACTCCATCTAAAACAGCACCAAGGAACCGGGCTTGTGCCACCGGATCATTTACTCCTTTTTTCTGGTAATAATTTACATACAGGTTTAAGTACTTATCCATAAAATCAGGGATTTTTTCTTCCAAAAATTTTATGGCTGCCGGTTGCATTACCAAGGATATGTATAGTTTCCAAAACTTATAATCC
>JALSLF010000210.1 GCA_026988445.1 Bacteroidales bacterium | reverse complement strand
TTGGTCATTGAATATATCCCACCGAAAATTAAACCAATGGTCATTAACCAAATAAGTGCCTTATTCTTTATAGAAAAGGAAATTATACTGTTTATCATTTTATATATTGTTAAATGAATATATTATTTGAAAGAATTTGCAAGCTTAAAAACATCTAATACCCTGATTAACAATCCATTTTGTCATAATTTTTGTTTCAAAAAGACAAAAATTCAGCCAAAACTACCCTATATCTCATGTCCTTACCCCGAGCTAAAGCACGGGGCTAATGATTTTCAATCATTTACACTTACCGGATAGAAACAATTATTAAATTGCCAACGAATATAGCTAACCGGTATATCAGGGTATAAGAATAATCAATGCTTTAAATTAATATCATTTAGGCTAAAACTTTATTTCAGATGATTTGAACCTAAATTAAGCAAATATTATATAAGGCTGCTATTTTTAAACGTTCAAATGTCCTGACGGACGATTTGAAGTTTTCTGCGATTTAAAGTTTAAAAACTAATACGCATTTAAAGTAGAAAAGGGGAACCGCGTGTAGGAAAACTTTGAATATGAACAATAAAATCGGGAAAAAAAACCGGTTCTCGGAAAACTAAAGCGGAATAATCTTTATTCGTTATTTGAATTTCTTCAATAAATAATACTACAAAATTAAGTGGAGAAAATTTTACAGCTAAGTGATATGAGCTTATAATTGCCTTATCAACAATAATTTCATTAAAAAAATGACAATGAATGGGATTTTGATCTTGCGTATCATGATTTTGATGATGATGGACAATATCACAATTAGCAGTATAGTGATGATCGTGGGGAATAACGGAATGAAAAAAGATGGCTAAACTTGTAGCTATCAATATATAAACAATTATATTTCTAATTTGCTTTTTCATTTCCGAATAAATCAGCTGCAAAGATATAAAAAAATAAATGCAACCGGGTTGCAAATATTCATATCCGGTTTAAGCTTAAATCCTATTAACAAAACAATACTTTGCTTGTTAATAATCTAAAATAATCTTTTGTCCAAAAATCAAGACCGGACATATTCTTAACAAAAGGTCTAAGTTCTTGAATTGCTTTTTCAATATCCAAAACATTAATTCTATGGTTCATTTTTTGGATAAATAATTCTTTATCAAGCCTCATATTTCGTTCTAAATGACCACTCTCATACATTCGTTCTTGCAAATGTTCAAGGTTCAGTTTCGCATTTCTTTTTACATACCATTCAAAATCATACCAATCCCTACCTTTAACACGTGTTTTCCAATTTCTACATAAAACAGCATGCATTTTCCCTGCATAAAGATTAGGCAATGTCATAGAAATCACATTAAAACTAATAGGCATTAATAGTGTTTTTGCTTCTGTTTGAAATTTTAAAGGCGGATTGGTATCTACTTCTATTTTTATTTTTATCCTTTTCCCTGAATGTATATTACCCATAAATTTTTCTAAACCTTCTGTTTTTATATCAAGTGTATGAATAGAAGTATCATTTTTCAAAAATGCAGAAGCAATATTTGATGTTTTTTTTAGCTTTTTACTTAAACTCACCTTTATTCCCAGAACAGCAAATTCGTCGATAACATATTGAAAATATGGTTCAATATCAAAAGAACTGTTTTTCTCAAGAAGGCTGAAATCCAAATCCTCCGAAAACCTATCTAATCCGTATAAAATCCTCAATGATGTTCCTCCGTAAAAAGCTGCTTTACGAAAAAAACCACCTCTATAGAGACCTAATAAAGTAATTTCCTGAAAGATTTCTTTCAAAGCGTTTATCATATCGGTTTCAGTTTCGATATTGTATTTTGAAAGCATCTGTTCAATTATATTCATAATCCTTTCAATAAATTTAACAAAATTCTTATTTTTCTTGATTTTGATAGTTCATAATACTCTGAAACAATACTTAAATCTAAATTGCTAAGATATTCAAGTTCAATTCTTAAATCATTTTCAAGAAATTCCGACATGGACGATATTGACATTAACTGAACATCTTTTGAAAGGTAAATCTTATCGCAAACAGCCTTTTCTATTCCGGCAATTACAAAATTTCCAATTTGATTACTTTCAATTTTCAAACCAACGGAAAATAATTCCTTTTTTATGTGTTTATATGAAAAAACTCCAATTTCTGTTTTATATATTCTGGAACGTTTTGCAGTTACGGCAGTAAGCTCATATACAGTTTCCGGAATTAAACCATAATAATAAAGTGCATAGTCAAGTGAAATATAGGACGGGTTATCTAACAAAATATTTGAAATAATTTCTTTAGAAATTAAATTTTTGCTTAATAATGAGGAATGAACATATAAACCTTTTTTTAAGTCTTTTATAATTCCTTTTTGTTTTAAATTGATAATTTTATTATTAACATTTGAATATCCTAAATTTGTAAGGATACTTTTTAATGAAGCATAGTCAATAACATGTGTTTTGAATTTTAATAATTCTTTTTCTATCAACAAATCCATAATCCTATTTTTGCATAGATAATACCCAAAATAAGTATTATCTATGCAAAAATAGGAAAAATTATCAAATTACAGGAAATCTTCTCAATCTTTTTTGAGTTTATGACCGCAGTGTGGGCAAAATGAAAAGCTCTCGTCAATACGTTCATTGCATTTTTCGCAATACTTTATTTCTTCAATTACGGATTTGAAAGGAATGCTTGTTTTCAGCGTAAAAGTATCGGGAATTTCATTTAAAAAACTTGATTCATTTCCTTTTTCAGTAATCAGATATAGTTCGTCTTTTGCGCGCGTCATTGCCACATAAAACAAACGCCGTTCTTCCTCCAAAAGTAAATCATGATTCGATTCTTTGATTACTTGATAAATACGGTCTTCCATCCAAATATCAGGGAAACCACCGCTACCTTCGGTAAGTCCGATAATAAAAACCGCTTTTGCTTCCAAACCTTTTGCCGCATGAATGGTTTTTG
>JALSLF010000209.1 GCA_026988445.1 Bacteroidales bacterium | reverse complement strand
TCATCATAAAAAGTATAATTATGCTCACGGATATTCCGAATGGCTTTTACCGGTAAACCCGAAGGTATTTCAACAAAACTTTCATAAATATCGCGTATGGTAACCATAGCCCCGACAACACCCACCGTTTCGGCTACTGCCTTGATATGATACAAATAACTGTGCCCATTTGGGACAATATCAATAGTAAGTGAGGCTTCGCCCCCTTTAATAATGCCGTATTGAACTTTATACCTCAACACTTCGCCGGCATTAAAAGCTGTATTCACATACGGAATTTCTTTTTTGCTTTGAGCAAAAAGCAACAAGGAATGTAAAGAAATGATGTATAAAAGAATTATTTTTCGCATGCTATATAAAAAAACCGTTGATTATGCAACTCATAATACAACGGCATTTCACACAAAAGATTATAATTTCTTAAAATTTATCTATGTATATCTCAACTCTACGGTTTGCACTTTCCTGCTCTTCATTTTCGGCATAAGGATAAATCATTTTATTACTACCCAATCCGCGTGTTTTAATGCGGTTTGCATCAATTCCTTTTTTCACCAACCACTCTTTTACTTTTTCAGCCCGGTCTTCGGATAATGCTTTATCCACATCATTACTCGGATAAAAACCGTTTGAATGTCCTTCAAGCGTAATCAATAATTCTTGATTTTGTACCATCAAACGATAAATACGGTCTAAATCCGCAAAAGATTTTGTATTAATATCGGTTGCATTAGGTGCAAAAAATATTTTCGGAAGAAAATCATTGTTCCCTTTTTTTAATTTATGGATTTTAAAATTGAAGCTGCTCGTTTCCAGCTTTTCAACACTTCTTGACGCAATTACTGTATCGGCAAGGTAATATTTATCGGCATATGCCCAAAGCAAATAATTCGGAAACCTATGCGCTTCGGTACTTACACTTACTTTTAGTTCAAAGTTTCCTTGTTTATTGGTATTTGTAGAAGAGGTTGTTTCGTTTGTACGCAAGTTTGTCCAAAAAATTTGTGCTTTTACCGGCTCATTGGTTTCAAAATCAGTTACATTGCCTTTAATGATGAAATTTTCAAGATATTTAAAAACAATAGTATGACCTTTCCCTTTATACATATTATTCAGGGCAAGAATAAATTTATCACCTTTTTTAACTTCAATACCTTTGCTGTAACATTCAGGTTTACCGGTAATGGAAAGTCCTGTTTTCCCTTGTAAAGCCAAATCGGTACGTGCCATATTCATACGAATAGGGCTTAATTTATGTGATTTAATATCCGAACAGTAATTATTATTCTCAATTTTATAAAGTAAAAAATCATAATTATCATTCGGATCTATGGGGATAACATCAAACAGTAACATTCCCGCTTTTTGTGCGGTAAATTTATACCAAACAGGATGCTGAGCCTGTGCAAAAGGATTATCTGCCGACTTCATTTTAACTTCTTTGGGTGCTCCGGTAGGCCCAAATTTTGAGAGTGTGGACACTTCAATCGCATTTTTACAATCGCTTGCATTTTTAATATTCTTTAATTCCTGTGCCTTAACATTATAAACAATAAATGCAGATAAAACAATCAATAATACAAAATTCTTCATTATCTTTATGTTTAAGTTATTCTTTTACAAAATATAAAATTATAAAATATTTGCTTGCAAAGCTGTAAATTTACAAATATTTAAAATGATTAACGAAAAAATTATCATTATTGGCGGCGGTGTTGGACCAATGGCAGGTGTTGAACTACACAAAAAAATTATTGAAAACACGCAGACAAGCGGTAAAGATCAAGACCATTTTCACCTGTGGCATCTGTCGCGCTCGCCTGATATTCCTGATAGAACCGAATATTTAACAGGAAAAATAAATATAAATCCGGCTGAAGGGATGGCAAGAACTTTTTTACTCGCAAATAAAATGTTAACAGCAGAAAAACGACTTGCTGTTGGTGGAGTTACTTGCAATACTTTTCATGCACCTAAAATTTTTAATGTCTTTAAGGATATTTTAAAAAGAGAAGCCCCTGATATTAAAATTTTAAATATGATTGAAGAAACCGGCAAGTACATACATGAAAATTTTTCCGGTTTTAAAACTATCGGACTAATGTCCACAAGCGGAACACGACAAGCGGGGGTTTATCATGAAATATTAAACAAAATAGGATTTAAACTAATTGAAATAGATGAACATGAGCAGGATGAATTGCACGATACCATTTATAATCAGGTTTGGGGAATAAAAGCAGTTAGTCCGGTAAGTGCAAAAGCAAAAAAAAGATTTGAAAATTATGCCGAAACACTCATAAAAAAAGGTGCGCAAGCACTAATTCTCGGTTGTACCGAAATTCCATTGGCTTTGCCGGGCAAATCTTTTCAAGCAATACCGCTTATCGACCCTGTATATGTATTGGCAAGAGCATTGATAAAAGAAGCAAATGAAAATAAATTAAAAGGTGCTACCATTAATTTAGTGGAATAAAGTAAATATAGAATAACTTATCCAACTTTTGGCAAATTATTACTGATTACCGGTAGCTGGTAGCTTGTAACTAATCGGTAAAAAAATAAAATATCTGAACAAATTTGAGTTTACCTGTCCAACCACCGGCGGAACTGTGGATAAAAACAGTTATCACAAGCAAATTAAGTGTTCTTTGTGGCTAAAACAAAACAAAAACATCAAAGATGTTTAAAGCATCCGTGAAAATCCGTAAAAATCTGTGGATTAAAACTTTTATCACAAGTAAGCTAAGCGTTCTTTGTGGCTAAAACAAAAACATCGAAGATGTTTAAAGCATCTGTGAAAATCCGTAAAAATCTGTGGATAAAAACTTTTATCACAAGCAAAATAAGCACTCTTTATAGCTAAAAACAAAAACATCGAAGATGTTTAAAACATCTGTGAAAATCTGTAAAAATCTGTGGATTAAAACTTTTATCACAAGTAAGCTAAGCGTTCTTTGTGGCTAAAACAAAA
>JALSLF010000208.1 GCA_026988445.1 Bacteroidales bacterium | reverse complement strand
TTATATCGAATTATGGCTTAATTATATTATTAATGACCATAATTATTAAAATGGTTCTTTTCCCATTTACCTATAAATCTTATGTTTCATCGGCAAAAATGCGTGTTTTAAAACCCGAAATTGATGAAATTAACAAAAAAATTCCGAAAGATAAAGCTATGGAGCGCCAACAAGCGACTATGGCTTTGTACCGGAAAGCCGGTGTAAATCCAATGGGAGGATGTTTGCCGATGCTCTTTCAGATGCCTATTTTATTGGCAATGTTTTACTTTTTCCCTTCATCTATAGAGCTGCGTCAACAACCGTTTTTATGGGCACATGATTTATCCAGTTACGACTCAATTTTAAATTTGCCCTTTACTATACCTTTCTATGGAGATCATGTAAGTTTATTTACATTACTTATGGCGGTTTCTATGATTTTTAGTACAAAAATGAATAGCAGTCAAATGCAAGGTTCAAGTGAACAAATGCCGGGCATGAAAATGATGATATATATGATGCCGGTTATGATGCTTTTATGGTTTAACCAATATTCAGCAGGTTTGAGCTATTATTATTTCCTTTCAAACATCATTACCATAGGTCAAACAATAATTATCAGAAAATATGTTGATGACGATAAAGTTTTGCAAAAATTGAATGAGAACAAAAAGAAACCGAAAAAGAAATCTAAATTTCAAGCAAGACTTGACGAAATGGCAAAACAACAAAGAGAACAAGTTAAGAAAAAACCGAAAAAAAGATAAATATTAAATTTTAAAGCATAAAAAAGGCTGTCAAAAGATTGACAGCCTTTTTTAATAAATATAGTCAATTAATCTATCTTAATCATTTTTTTACTAATGCGCTTATCATCAACCGTTAAAGTATAAAAATATATTCCTTCTTTATCAAGCAAAACCGGTACTTCGTATTTACCTTTTGCTTGATTTTTATCAACCATACTTTTTACTAATTGCCCTTGTGCATTCCAAATTTCTAATTTCACATGTGCATTTTTCACCAATTTATAAGCAATAATGGTTTGACTGTTAAAAGGATTCGGGTAATTTTTTAAATCACTTGTGCTAATATCCGTACTTTTTTTTTCAATGCCGGTGGGAGTCATTCCTTCGTCCCAACCGGCAAGTACCGCCCACATCCACCAAGCAGCTCTACCTTTTAAAACACAATGCAAACGCGAATTGTCTTCATCAGGCGATTCTCTTTGGTCAGAATGTTCACATACTGTACATATATTATCAGCAGCCAACTTAGTTAATTCTACATCAGGATTTCTGTTCATCCATTCAATTCCCCAATTTCCACGACCTGAATGTACCGAAACATTTGTAGAGTCAGAAATGTAAGAAATATCATCTGCCAGCATCCGCTCATTTGTATAAGAACCATCAGGTTTTCCATCTCCATAATAATTACCATCCGGGTCATAACATTCTATATCATTAAAATCAAATAATATACGATTATTATCAAAGCAATGTTGCCTTATAATTTGGTTACCTTCATATACCTTTTGGTTTCGTTCTGACGAAGCTTGTCCGCATGCAGTTTGAAAAATAAAAGTAACAGGAACGGAGCGCTCCCCATTTTGAATTTTACTTCCATTTGGTCCGTAAATTCCAATCAAGCTTTCCATATCATCAACATATTGCTGTGCACTACAAAGATAAAACTTACTGCTCCACGCCCACATTACCACATTAATATTTGCATTTGCCGGATCATCTAAATAATCTTTTGTAATTTGCACCCAAGTATCATTCTCAAAATCTAAACTATTCCATTCCGCAGAACTTTGAGTTGATAAAAAAAGTTCTCCATCAACTCCTGTTTTGTTGTACGCATAAAGTTGATTATAAGCCGCTGAATATCGTCTTAAAGCAGCCATACCACCAACATCTACTTGACTACCATGCGAACGCCTAAAATACCGGATTTTTAATTTTTGTTTGGCAGAATCTATCCAATTATCAGGAATTTGATGAATATCCGTATGACGATGATCGATAACAAAACCTTGCTGCGCTTTAACATTATAAAACTGAGCAAAAAAAACGCTAATAATAAAAAAAGTAAAAAGTCTCATTTCATTTGTTTTTAGTATGATTAATTAATGGATTATAAATGG
The DNA here is from genome assembly GCA_026988445.1 of Bacteroidales bacterium. Taxonomy (GTDB): domain Bacteria; phylum Bacteroidota; class Bacteroidia; order Bacteroidales; family NBLH01; genus NBLH01. Next base: position 843 of record JALSLF010000208.1, on the reverse strand, counting down.
AATTGAAATTTGTTTATTTTGCATATTAATTATTAAGAATTTTAGTCCCTGTGTAAATTCCTGCAGCTTAATATCTTGAATATTTTCACCCGGATATCCCGGATATTTTTGTTGAAAATATGATTTTCCTGTTTCATCGACTATCCTTACGGTATAATTTTGAGATTTTTCAAGAACTATATGAAAAGTAAAATTGCCCGAATTCGGATTAGGATATAAGTTTACCGATTTTAGTACAGAAATAGGCTCAATGGAAGTAGTAGTACTACTATCTGCTAATATTTTAATGAAATCGGTACTTAGAGCACTTCCTGAGGTATTTGCTGCTGCCGTAACAGTAACACTAAAACTGTCAATATCATTTGTAAAATCAGTCCCGTCAAAAAACAGGGTAATATTGGCACTGGTATCATTTTGAAGCGTAACCGATAAAATATCTAAACCTTGTGGTGCATTATTTAAAACAAAATCCGAACCGGAAATACGTGCAGAAAAAGCAGCCGCATGTAAAAATACATCCAATTGTGCATTATTCAAATTATTCTCTGTAAGTACTGTATCTGTACTTAAATAAGCATAAGCCGTTTCGGCAGCTTCTACAATTGCAGTAATTGATAAATAGCTACCAGTTAAATTTTGATTTCCTGATAATTCAGCAGCAAGAATACGAATCGTAAAATCGATAATATCTTCATCAAAATCAGTGCCGTCAAAATTCAACACACATACTGCTGTTGAGTCATTTACAAAGTTTACTTGCTGAATAGAACACCCTAGTGGTTGATTAATTAACTCAAAATTAGCTAAAGCTAATTGATTATCAACAAAAGCATCGTTATGAAT
>JALSLF010000207.1 GCA_026988445.1 Bacteroidales bacterium | reverse complement strand
AAATGATAAATTTGATTAAAATCAAAAAAAAAGCCTTACATTTCTGTAAGGCTAAGTGGAATTACTGGATTCGAACCAGTGACCCTCCCGATTGTAAATCGGGATGCTCAGAACCGGTAGAGCTAAACTCCTGAAAATGATAAATTCGATTAAAATCAAAAAAAAAGCCTTACATTTCTGTAAGGCTAAGTGGGAATTACTGGATTCGAACCAGTGACCCCCTGCTTGTAAGGCAGGTGCTCTGAACCAGCTGAGCTAAACTCCCATTTTATTATTAGAACTCGATTCGTACAGTAACCCTCCCGATGTAAATCGGGATGCTCTGAACCAGCTGAGCTAAACTCCCATTTATTATTAGAACTCTTTTGTTCTGTTTTGCGGGTGCAAATATAAAGCTAAAATTTTTATCCGCAAATATTTTTTAAAAAAAAATGATTTTTTTTAAAAAATGCATCCTTATTTAATTAATTGATTGAATATAAACCTCATTATATACATAATGAATTTTTGTTAATATTTTGATTATAAGTCTATTCGTAAATAGATTGTTAAAACTTGTTTAACATTTCTTGCTCTTTGCTTTATTTGATTAATTTTGTATTCTTAATTTTTAGCTACATAATTATGGATGATAACAAATATATGTTTGATCCGGAAAATCTGAAATTTGAAGGACAAGATCAAAGTTTCAAAAAAAGATTTTTCAGAATGTTTTTTGGACTTCTAATGTCCGGAATTCTTATTGCTTTTATTTTGTTATTAGTATCTTCCTATGTAATTGTTTCTCCTTCTACACGAAAAAAAATTCGTGAAAATGAAAAATTAAAACAAGAGCTTAGGGTGCTAACTAAACGTTTTTTACAAACGGAGAAGGTACTTGAAGATATTAAAAAACGGGATGAAAATATTTATAAAGTAATCATGGAAACCGACCCTTACACCAACGAAGAGGTTGATGATGAGGACAATCTTACCAAAACATTAAGCAATGTACATGATGTGGATGATATGGAAATAGCCGGTTTAATCAATCACCAGTTAGACAGTTTGTTTAATTACATTGCCAAGGATGAAAAAGCATTTAATAATTTTGCAAAAGTTGTGGAAACAAAAGAAAAAATGCTGGCAAGTATCCCATCCATTCAGCCTGTAAAAAACGATGATTTAGAAGTTATTGTTTATGGTTTCGGCAAACGTATCGACCCGTTTTATAGAACTCCCGCCTTTCATAGCGGAATGGACTATAGCGTACCTGAAGGAACAAAAGTTTACGCCACGGCTGCCGGAAAAATTCAATATGCAGGTAATAAGCGTGGCGAAGGTAAAATGGTCGTGATAAATCATGGCTATGGGTTTGTTACTAAATATTCTCATCTAAGTAAAGTATTGGTATCAAAAGGTAAAAAAGTTAAGCGTGGAGATGTTATTGGATTAAGCGGAAACACAGGAAAGTCTATGTCGCCACATTTGCATTATGAAGTGTTGTTGAATGACGAAGCTGTTAATCCTGTAAATTTCTATTTTGCCGATTTAGATGCTGATCAATACAATACCATGATTAGGAGGTCTTCGCGTGGTGGTTTAAGTCTTGATTAGTTGTATAAATTTTCTACAAAATCATGATTAGAGTATTTAAAAATAATTTTATGATTAAATTCAATATAGTAAGTATACTGATATTTTTTGTTTTTTTTTCTTGTCAAAATACATCAGGACAGCAAGAAAACAAACTAAATAATAATGAAGACACGCTTACAGCAAATAATGCTTTAAGCGGAATTAATGATTCGCTTGAAAAAGTTGAATTGATTAGCATTATTGGTGTTGGTGATATAATGTTAGGTACAAATTATCCGAAAACACCCAACTATTTACCACCCAATAATGATTGTCGTCCGCTTTTAAAAGATGTAAAAAATATTTTACAAGATGCAGATTTAACTTTCGGGAATTGTGAGGGTGTTTTTTCTGATGATATTTCACATGCACGTTCATGTGGTAATTCAAAAAACTGTTATCGTTTCAGTATGCCCGAAAAATTTGCAGATTGTTTTGTTGAAGCCGGTTTTGATGTATTGAGTATAGGCAATAATCATGTTGGCGATTTAGGTGAATACGGTCGTAAAAATACGGTGAAAGTATTAAAATCAAAAGGAATTGAGTTTGCCGGTCTATCTGATTATCCTTATACTGTTTTTGAAAAAAACGGCATAACCTATGGCTTTACTGCTTTTGCTCCAAATGCCGGAACTAATCGTTTTTACGATTTAAAAAATGCAAAAAAAATAGTGCGGATGCTGGATATTTTGGCTGATATTGTTATCGTTTCAATGCATATAGGAGCAGAAGGCAGTAAGTATCAGCATATCACAAAAAAAACGGAGTATTTTCTCGGACAAAACAGAGGAAATCCCTATCAATTTGCACATATGGTTATAGATGCAGGTGCGGATATTGTTTTTGGACATGGTCCTCATGTTACACGCGCTGTTGATATTTACAAAAATCGTTTTATTACCTATAGTATGGGTAATTTTGCTACTTATCGCCGTTTTAATTTATCAGGAGCAAATGCTTTGGCTCCTATTATTAAAGTTTTTGTTGAAAAAGACGGCAGCTTTAACTATGCTAAAGTTTATTCCGTATATCAAGCTGATGGAAGAGGACCGAGACCGGATAAAAATAATCGTGCTTTATTGAAAATAAAGGAACTGACAAAAGCCGATTTGCCGGAATTAAATATTGAAATTACCAATGATGGTATTATCAAGGCTTTATAAATTTGATTTTATATTTGTTTTTAGTATCTTTAAACCATAGCATAAACAGACAAATAAGAAATGGAAGAAGAAAAAAAAACTGAAAAATTATTTTACACGATTGGCGAAGTTGCCGAGATGTTTAATGTTAATGCCTCATTAATAAGATACTGGGAGAAAGAGTTTCCGATTATAAAACCTAAAAAAAATAAAAAAGGAAATCGTTTTT
>JALSLF010000206.1 GCA_026988445.1 Bacteroidales bacterium | reverse complement strand
TTATTGCAGTAGTAAACAATGTAGTAACAGAACATAAAGGTCTTGATTTTGCAGCAGATATTAACGATTTTTTAGTTCAAGCCATTTACGGTTCGGATGTATGCGATTACAAAGTAGATTATATTCGTAGCCGATGGATAAATGACCCCCAAGGTATTTTAGACGGTCTTCAAATTAAGCAAAATACGGACTCTGCTAAAATATATGAATCGCGTGTAGCAATTGTACGGGAGGGAGAATTGATTATGCCTGTTGAAATTTTAATTAAATTTAATAACGGTAAAGAAATTACCAAATATTGGGATGGTAAAGCACGCTCAACGGAATTTAAGTTTCGTAGTGCTGCAAGAGTGGTATCGGCTAAAATTGATCCGGATAACAAAAATTTAATGGATGTAAATCTTGCCAATAATTCATACGTAGTCCGTCCTGACGACAAACCTGCGTGGAAATATGCCGTAAAGTTTTTATTTTGGCTGCAAAACATCATACAATCTATAGTTTGGTTTGTATAATTTTAAATTAGAATATAAAAAAAATAGTATAAAATAGCATAAAAATGAATATAGCAAAAGCATATACAAAAGGATTTATACAAACGGCAAAATATCCGCGCATGTGGTTTATTTTGTATTTTGCCAATCTGTTAATGGGACTTTTATTGGCTTTACCCATGTTTTCGGTATTAAATACTCATTTTGGGCATTCCGATTTTTATTATCGCCTGCTTGAAGGATATAATGCCACCGTATTTAAAGAGTTTTTCTATTACTTTGGTGATGCACTTAGCGCACTTTTAGGAGGGATAAAGTGGTTACTCTTAGCGTATTTTTTGTTAAGCGTATTTCTTACGGGTGGGATTATCCGTACACTTAATGATGATAAATTCAGTACTTCTTCTTTTTTTGGCGGAGCTGCTTACAGTTTTTTTCGCTATCTGGGCTTAAGCCTTTTGGTGGCAATTATTCAGATTTTCTTTTTAATAGTAATTGCCGGTTCTGTAGGCAAATACATTGATTTAAAGTTTGATAGCTTTCAATCGGAATTAGTGGTTTATGGAATTGTAATTGCTGCTCTTGTGGTTTACTTTTTTATTTTCTTAATTTTTAATATGGTAAGCGATTACGGAAAATTTTATCTTGAAATGAACGACAGCTTTAACATTTTTAAAGCATTTTGGGACGGTATAAAATATGTATTTAAACATTTTTTAAAGACTATGTCTTTATATCTGATTTTACTCTTTTTGCCGGCAGTAATCATGTATGTTTATCTATATTTTGAAAAAGATTATAAAATGGCTACATCGCTTGGCATTTTAATTGTATTCTTAATGCAACAAGGATTTATCTTGCTAAGGGTATTTTTACGTACATGGATTTTATCCTCTGAATTAAAAATTTATGACGATGATTATTTAAAACTTAATGAAGTAGAAGAAGTTGTACAGTCTATTGTATATCAAAAAGTTAAAGAAATAGAAAATAAAAAGGAAATAGTTTCGGAATCAATCAAAACAAAAGAAAAGCCGGAAACCGAAATTATTGAATCACCTAAAGAAGAAGTAGATGATAATGCATCGGAATATCAAATAAATTTTGAAGAAACTTTTGCAAATAATGAAAATAATGCAGAGAAAGTTTTATCCGAAGAAGAAATTATAAAACGTATGGAAGAAGAAGAAGCAGGACATGACGAAGAAGATTTAAGCAATATACAAAAAACGGATAACAAGCTTAATGATGAAGGTTTAGAAGCAGATGATGAAGCAAAAGGGTAGGGGATTTGCTATATTCTGTATTGAAATGATTTATTTAGTATCATTAAGCTAAAAAATTATTTTTAAGGCTGAAAGCCTTAGTTGATTTAGCCCAAGGGCAACGCCTTGGGTTAAGTACGAAGATAAAATTAGTATTCGCACTGTAAGTGCAATTTAATTTACCCTTTTCAGGGTGCTTTTATATAGTGTTTAATTTATCCCAAGGCGTTGCCCTTGGGCTAGTATAAATCTGGTTTACAGCCTGTTTAGTATTAAAAAAATAGAAAATATTAATAAATGCTGTTAACCAAACGACATTGAATTATGAATGGAGAATTAAAAAACTTCGTGATTCGTAAATCGATGTTCCTTGTTCATAAATCAAATGAATAATGAATAACTTGTCTGACTATCGGGGGATTGAACAAGGAATGACGATTTTAGAAGTTTAACATTAAACATTAATAGAATATATGTGTCATTCAAATTAAAATTTCTTCTTCTTACAATTGTCAATTAAGCAATTAAACAATGAAACAATTTACAATATATGGCAACAATAATTTCTATCATTAATTACAAAGGAGGTACCGGAAAAACCACTACGGCTTTAAATTTCGGGGCTGCTCTAGCAAAAAAACGCAAAAAAGTACTGTTGCTTGATTTTGACAGCCAGTGTAATTTAACATTGTCAAAAGGCATTCGTAATCCGGAAAAACATATCGGGAATGTCTTAGTGCGTAAAGCAAGTGTTGAAGAATCTATGCTCAAATTAGATAATTTTCATTTGGTACCCTCAACACACAATTTACTTGATTATGAATTTAATATAAGCAATGAACCCGGCAGGGAGTTTATTGCCAAAGAAGTTTTAGCAGAAGTAAAAGATAAGTTTGATTATATTGTAATTGATTGCCCGCCTAGTTTGGGGTTGTTGTCCATTAACTCATTAGTAGCTGCCGATTATTTTATTGTTCCTATGCAAGCCGAAAATTTTGCTTTTATAGGTTTAGACAGTATTTTAAATGCCACTGAAAAAGTAAAAATGCGCATGAACCCTAATTTAGAGCTAGCCGGGATACTGATGGCTAAGTTTACACCGCGTACAAAATTCTCAAAGGCAGTTATTTCAAATATTTTGGCTGATGAGCGTTTAAAGAACAAATTGTTCGATTCATATATACGGCAAGATATTTCCTTAATGGAATCACCGGCTTTTGGGCAAACCGTTTTTGAATATGCTCCACGTTCGCGCGGAGCACGCGATTACAGAAATTTTGCAAACGAATTTTTGAAAAAATATGGCAAAAAAGAAAAGAAAAATTAGCGACATAAAAAGTGCATTACTTTCAAATACCTCTTTTATAAAAAACTCAGAGGAAGAAAAAAAATCGGATGAAAGCAAAGCTAATGCAGCGGATATACTTCCTGATAATGTTGTAGAAATTGATAAATCCACTTTATCGCGTATTAAAATTTTATCCAGATATTATGGAAAAGATTATCAGGAAGTGATAGGAGAGGCATTGCAGCATTATTTACGAATAAAAAAATTAGATGTTGACGAAGCCTTAAAAAATATTATTGTGGGCGATGATGAAGAATAATTAAATATCTAAAAATTGTTTGAAAAAAGCGTTACAAAACTTACTTTTAATCTGTGCCGGATTTACGATAAATTCCATACCATTTGGGAGGATAAGAAATTTCTAAAATCTACAGGTACCCTAATTGTTTATTCTTTTTTATTAATACTTTTTCTTGTAGAGTTAAAAAAATGGAATCTATTACCATCATTTTTAAATAATTTGGTGCCGGCAAATCATTTTTTTGCTATTGAATTTGCTTTTACTTTTTTATTAATTATAGAAATAATGAGTATGATATTTGTTTTATCGCACTCTGTTTCTACATCATTGGCTAAACAATTTGAAATTTTTTCATTAATCCTATTGCGTCAAGCATTTAAAGATTTTGGAGAGTTTACAGAGCCTTTTATTTGGGATGAAAATATTCATCAGGTAATTAAGATGCTTGCAGATACTTTCGGTGCCTTAATTATTTTTAGCGCAGTTGTTTTTTTTAAGCAGATGCAAAAACATATCAACATAACTAAATCCGATACAGACCAGTTGGGTTTTGTTCGTATTAAGAAAGTTCTTTCGTTGTTTATGATTGTAATTTTTTCATTAGCAGGTATTTATTCTCTGATAAGCAATCTGTTTTTTGATATGCATATACATTTTTTTAAATCTTTTTACACATCGTTAATATTCATCGATATTCTTATTATACTCATCTCTTTACGTTATAATTACTTGTACATAATTGTTTTCCGAAACTCAGGTTTTGCCTTAGCTACCGTCATTTTACGCTTGGCTTTAACTGCTCCTGCCTATTATAATATCGGGCTGGGTGTTTTTGCATCTTTATTTATTATCGGTTTAAGTTTTATGTATAATAAATTTATTAAACTACGATTGAAAGATACAAACAACTGATTTTTAATATATTATTTTTATTTTGCATAATAAGAAAACAATCTTTCACTTAAAAATTTATGTTAAATTTACTTAAAGATTAAAAAAATATTTAGTATTTCAATAATTTACAATATTTTTGGGCTTAAATTCACATAAAATTTATTATCTTAGAAAACAAATTTAGCAAAATAAATATCAATGAAGTCATTATATTTACCTGAATCTAGTTATACTCCGGAAGTTAATTTTAATATCGAGGAAAAAAAATTTGTTATTAGTGGTAAATCTCTGCCGCCTGATGCACTTGATTTTTATGAACCGATTTTAGATTGGGTAGAACAATTTTTTAATTCAGATCAGGTGCCTATAAATATGGCTTTGGAATTTAAGTTGGATTATTATAATACTGCTTCATCAAAACAAATTGCTAAACTCTTTTTACTTATCAGAGATAGTCTTGCTAAAGACTTAGTAACTATATGGTGGTACTATTATGAAGATGATTACGACATGTTGGATTCAGGGCAACAATATGAAAAACTTATTGGTTTAAATTTTAAGTATATTGTAATGGAAGATTAAATGTTTATTAGCATTTTCAAATACGGACACATGCATTATCAATGGGTTGATAATTAGCGTGTTATCCCAGATAAACCATTTAACTCAACTAAGGTGTTAGTTGTAGTTTCACGTATTATTTTAAGGTTCTCGCTTTAAACAGCTTCGATTAATTGTTCGTATCACAGACAATTCAAAAATTTCTCTTTTCAATTTATTTCAACCGAAACTTTTACATTTCATATAAATACCATATACAGGGTATAGTAATAAATTTGTCTTATAATTTATATTATGTTAAATAGAATTATTTAAAAAAACAGGACAAGTAATTTGCCCTGTATCTAATCTTTATTTATCCAAAGGTGAACCTTCTTCCGGTAAAGAGTCTAATAACTCTTTCATCTCTTTTTGTTTATCATACATCTGTAATTTTAAATAAATTGTAGATAATGACAAAATCGTATTTCTATCACGATAGTTAATTTCATGCGCTTTCTCCATATATGGTAAGGCTAATTTAAAGAAATCTATAGCCTTCTGTTTTTCTGCTTCGTATTTAGCATTTTGACTTGGAGGAATGTCCTGAGCGGCTTTTAATACATAAACGCCTTTATTGTAATAAAGAACGCCCAAATTATAAATTGCATCAAAATAATCATCTTTTAATTCGATGGCTTTTTTATAATTTTCAATAGCAAGCTTCTCATACTCTTCCTTTTGCTCTTTGGTGTATTTATCTGTTGTATCCAACACCATGGCATCATATAAGGTGCCAATTGCATAATAATACGACTGATTTTCAGGATTATCTTTAATTCCTTTTTGTAATTTTTCTAAAGCTTTTTCCGATTCACCTGTACGTAAATAGTAGTTGATAAAGCTTAATAACAACGATTTAGAGTCAGGGTACTTATCAAATCCTTCTTGTAAAACCTTTAATTCTAAATCATGTTTATCTTGCTCGGCATATAGTGATGCTAATGAATTATAAGGCTTATCTCCTTGCCAAGCTTTTTCTATACACATTTTATAATGCTTCTCGGCTAAATCATATTGTTTTCCACTTTGGGCAATAACCCCTGCATAGTAAGCAACTAAACCAAGGTCAAAAATTGAATCTGCCTCATTTTTTGGAAACTCTCCCAATTTTAAGGCTTTATCAAGCTCCATTACAGATTTTCTATATAATTCTGCATCATTTGCTTTTCCGGCTTCATTATAATATTTTACACCTTTGCCTGCAAACATACCTCTTAAAGTAGCAATATTTGCTAAAAATGCTTTATCTGATTTTAATTTACCTTTTTCATCCAACTCCCAAGCTTTCATGTATGCTTCCATTGCAACATCTTCACCGTTTTCTACTAATGGCTTGGTCTCATCCCAACCGGTTAGTTTTTTATCTTCAAAGTGCAATGTTATGCGTTCATAAATCCAATCTTCTTTGTTGCCCTGAGTCATAATCTTTTGTGGCTTTCCAACCAATATTTCTGCGCCACTTAAACCTTCAGTAGGCATTCCTACCCATAAACCTTTAATGTTAAATTGTATCAAATCAAGGTATATGTTTCCTCTTTTTAGCCAAGTAGTCATTTTTGCAGCTTTCTTGGGGTTTTGAATATCTGCATCACTTTTAGCTTTAGCTTTAAGCAAGCTCTCGGCAGTTTGTGGTGTAGTTGTTTGTGCATTTAGCGAAAAGCTCAAAACTACTCCAATCATTAATAAAACTATTTTTTTCATTTTTTAATATTTAGTTTTTGAAATATTTGCAAAAGTAAACTTTTTTTAAATTTTCCCAATATTTTTTACAACAGGCTTATTCCTTTAATTTGCAGTTAAGCTAATTTTCTAAAATATAGCTCCTAATTTTCATTTTCAGGCAAATCTTCTGTATTTACTGTTTCATCGCCGTTGGTATCATCGCTTATTGCTACTTTGGCTACTGCTGCAATTGAATCTTTGCCCTTAATATTTATCAGTTTAACACCCTGCGTTGCACGTCCTGAAACACGAATAGTTGAAACAGCAACCCTAATTGTCAAACCGGAACGATTTATAATCATTAAATGGTCGGTATCTTTAACATTTTTAATCGATATTAATTTACCGGTTTTTTCCGTAACATTCAATGTTTTAACTCCTTTACCTCCCCTGTTGGTAATTCTATAATCTTCTAATTTAGAACGTTTTCCATAACCTTTTTCGGATACTACCAATACGGTTTCTTCTTGATCGCTAATACAAATCATTCCAATTACTCTATCGTCTGCTGCAATATTTATGCCTTTAACACCGGTGGCTGTACGCCCCATAGTACGAACAGTACTTTCATTGAATCGAATGGCTTTACCTGAACGTGCAGCAATAATAACTTCGTTATTACCGTCTGTTAAACGGGCTTGCAGCAAGTTATCTCCTTCACGGATACCAATGGCATTAATACCGTTTTGACGTGGTCTTGAATAATCACGTAAGCTGGTTTTCTTTACAATACCTCTTTCGGTACACAAAATAATATTGTGGCTGTCAACGTACTCGTCGTTCGTAATGGTTTCTACATTTACATATGCTTTAACTCTATCATCCGGTGCAATATTGAGCATGTTTTGAATAGCTCTTCCTTTCGAGGTTTTACTACCTTCCGGAATTTCATATACTTTTAACCAAAAACACTTACCTTTTTCGGTAAAAAACAACATCGTATTGTGCATGGAAGCAACGTAAAGATGTTCCAAATAATCTGCATCGCGGGTTGTACTGCCTTTTGCACCTGTTCCGCCCCGGTGCTGTGTTTTAAATTCAGTTAATGCCGTACGTTTTATGTAACCTAATTTAGAAATAGTAATTACCACATCTTCGTTAGCATAAAAATCTTCAGGATTAAATTCTTCGGAAGAATACTGAATTTCGGTACGGCGCTCATCATTGTATTTTTCTTTTACTTCTATCAATTCATCTTTAACAATTTGCATTCTTAAAGATTTGTCTGAAAGTATCTCTTTTAAATGAGTAATCAGTTTCATCAAATCTTCATAGTCCGATTTTAATTTATCTCGCTCTAATCCGGTTAATTTTTGCAAACGCATATCTAAAATAGCACGAGCTTGAATTTCAGACAAATCAAAATTTTCCATTAAGCCGTTTCGGGCATCTTCGGGAGTTTTTGAAGCACGAATAAGCTTAATAACTTCATCCAAATTATCAATAGCAATAATTAAACCTTCAAGAACATGTGCTTTTTTCTCCGCTTGATCTAATTCATATTGAGTTCTTCGTTGAACTACATCGTGACGGTGTTCAATAAAAAGTTCAAGTAATTCTTTAACATTCAGCAAGCGGGGTCTGCCTTTTACCAAAGCAATGGTGTTAATACTAAAACTTGACTGTAAAGCGGTGTATTTGAATAATTTATTCAATACAATGCTTGCCATTGCATCGCGTTTTATATCAAAAACAATACGCATACCCGTACGGTCCGATTCATCATTTGCATTAGAAATACCATCAAGCTTTTTATCATTTACCATATCGGCAACTTTCTGTATAAGCTCTGCTTTATTTACCTGATAAGGTATTTCTGTAATCACAATTTTTTCTCTTCCTGAATCTGTAGTCTCTATCTCTGCCCTTGCCCGTACCACTACTCTGCCTTTTCCTGTTGCATAGGCATCTTTAACACCCTGATAGCCGTATATGATACCACCTGTTGGAAAATCAGGCGCTTTTAAATGTACCATAATTTCATCGATGGTAATTTCCGGATTATCAATAGTAGCAATAGTCGCATCAATTACTTCGCCTAAATTGTGTGGAGGTATATTTGTTGCCATACCAACAGCAATACCCGATGCCCCATTTACCAATAAGTTTGGTATTCTCGTAGGTAAAACCGTAGGTTCTTCCAGCGTATCATCAAAATTAAGTTGAAAATCAACGGTATTTTTATCCAAATCAGCCAATGTTTCTTCGGCGATTTTATTTAGCCGTGCCTCTGTATAACGCATTGCTGCCGGACTATCACCATCAATAGAACCAAAGTTTCCTTGTCCGTCAACCAGTGGATAGCGTAAAGACCACTCTTGTGCCATACGTACCATAGCAAAATATACCGAACTATCGCCGTGCGGGTGGTATTTACCCAGAACCTCTCCCACTATCCTTGCTGATTTCTTATAAGGTTTAGAAGCTGTGATACCCAACTCTCTCATACCAAATAATACCCTTCTGTGTACCGGTTTAAGTCCATCGCGTACATCAGGCAATGCTCTTGAAACAATTACCGACATTGAATAATCAATGTAGGATGATTTCATTTCTTCTTCAATATCAACAATCTTAATTCTGTCGTAATTTTCAGACATTAGTTTAATTTATTAATTTAACTTATTGTATATATCTGTTTGTCAGATAAATATTAGTGTTTTACTACTTTGTTTAAACAGCCTGATTTTCATCATTATTTAAAATAAGGCGATTTAAGGCAATAAAAACACTTTTTTTAAACGAAGCGCTAAATTAACTAAATAATCCCTAAAATCGAATATTTTTTAAATTAGTTTATTAACAATTAGCTGTTAAAAACATTGTTGTGCCACTATTGATAATATACTTAACTTTGTATTTAGATTAAGTCGCTCATTGATAAATGCTTGCCGATTACCGGTTGCTCTTGCAAAATATTTATTGATTTAAACGATAAATTGTTAAAACTTGTCCGACTACCGGCGGATGGTTTAATGGCTATGTTAAATTATTAAACTCTAAACTATCTCTGTTTGCTGACACCTTAATTTAATAAACATGGAAGTAAAAATTGCAGAATCGTGGAAAAAAATATTGAAAGATGAATTTGAAAAACCCTATTTTCATCAATTGGTTAATTTTGTTAAATCTGAATATAATAAATATAAGGTATATCCTCCCGGAAAATTAATTTTTAATGCTTTTGACCACTGTAGTTTTGATGATTTAAAAGTTGTAATACTTGGTCAGGACCCTTATCATGGCGAAGGACAAGCAAATGGATTGTGTTTTTCGGTAAATACAGGAATTCGTAAACCTCCATCATTAGTAAATATCTTTAAAGAAATTCAAAGCGACATAGGTAATTCGATACCTGAGAGCGGTAATTTAGAAAGATGGGCAAAACAAGGTATTTTGCTTTTAAATGCCACCCTAACCGTACGCGCCAATCATGCCGGTTCGCACCAAAATAAAGGTTGGGAAACTTTTACAGATGCGGTAATCAAACAGATATCTGACAAAAAGTCAGGAATTGTATTTTTATTATGGGGCGCTTATGCGCAAAAAAAAGGTGCTGTTATAGATAAAAACAAACATTATGTTTTGCAATCGGCTCATCCTTCGCCTTTTGCGGCACATCGCGGTTTTTTTGGAAATAAACATTTTAGTAAAACCAATGAGTTTTTAGTAAAAAATGGCAAAACTCCCATTAAATGGTAAGAAGTTTGATAATTTCAAATTTGAATTACTATTTCAGATATAAAACTCTTTTTTATTTGCTGATGCGAATAAACTTTTATTTAACTTAAAAAATTCATATTTTTGTAGCTTATAATTTTTAATATATGAATCCACGATTTACAGATAAAATAAAGAAAATACTCTCGTACAGTAAAGAAGAAGCTGTGCGTTTGGGTAATAAATATATTGGTACTGAACATTTATTTCTCGGTATTCTACGCGAAGGAACAGCTCCTGTTTTAACTGATTTGGAAGATTTAGGAATCAATTTAATGCAGGTGAAACAGGAAATTGAAGATAGAGTTAGGGCAGATGTACCTGAAACTATTTTAAACAGTGAACAAAGTACCGGCTTGTTAAAGAATGCTGAGCGTGCTTTAAAAATGACTGAGCTTGAAGCCATTTCAACAAAAAGTCAAGTTCCTGATATTGAGCATCTTGTTTTAGCTATACTGAAAGACAGCAGTAGTGCGGTTACGCAAGTTTTGGCTAAGTACGATGTTGATTATGAGCGTTTAAGAAATAAATTGGTACATACTTTTCGTTCGGAAATACCTAATGAGGATGATGATTTGCGTGAAGATAAGGATAATCCTGGACAGCAAGGTTTTTCAGGTAAAGCAAAATCGCAATCCGAAACACCGGTATTGGATAATTTTGGTGTAGATTTAACCAAAGCTGCCGAGCAAAATCAATTAGACCCGATTGTTGGACGTGATTTGGAAATTGAACGTTTAGTTCAAATCCTCAGCAGGAGAAAGAAAAATAATCCGGTACTAATTGGTGAACCGGGGGTTGGTAAATCGGCTATTGCCGAAGGTTTGGCTATTCGTATTATCAAAAAACAAGTTTCGCGGGTTTTATTTGGTAAACGTATTGTTACTTTAGATGTTGCTTCGGTGGTTGCCGGAACAAAATATCGCGGTCAGTTTGAAGAACGAATGAAGTCTATTTTGAACGAGTTGGCAAAAACCAACGATGTAATTTTATTTATAGATGAAATTCATACCATTGTGGGTGCAGGTGGTGCCAGTGGTTCATTAGATGCATCAAATATGCTAAAACCTGCATTGGCGCGTGGCGAAATTCAATGTATCGGTGCCACTACTTTAGATGAATATCGTCAATATATTGAAAAAGACGGTGCTTTGGAACGCAGGTTTCAGAAAATTATGGTTGATCCTACCACCGTAGAAGAAACGGTTGAAATTTTAAATAATATTAAAGACAGATATGAAGATCATCATAATGTTATTTATACTGATGCTGCAATTGAAAGTTGTGTAAAATTAACTGAAAGATACATTAGCGACAGACATCTTCCAGATAAAGCAATTGATGCACTAGACGAATCAGGCTCCCGGGTGCATATTTCAAAAATAAAAATCCCGGAGGTGATAGAAAAGATTGAAAAAGAAATAGAAGAGGTTAATAAATTAAAGTTGGAAGCTGTTAAAAATCAGCAGTTTGAACTTGCTGCTTCGCATCGCGATAAGGAACATGAGTTGATGAAAAAACTGGACGAAGAAAAGCGCAAGTGGGAAGAAGATTTATCAAGCAATAGAGAAACGGTTGATGTGCACAATGTGGAAGAAGTGGTTGCTATGATGACCGGTGTGCCTGTTCAAAGAATAGCACAAACCGAGGGTGTACGCTTGATGAAAATGAAAGAAGAATTACAGACAAAAGTTATTGGGCAAGACGATGCGGTTGGAAAAGTGGTAAAAGCCATTCAACGAAACCGTGCAGGATTAAAAGACCCCAAGCGCCCAATCGGTTCTTTTATCTTTTTAGGACCCACAGGTGTTGGTAAAACTCAATTAGCTAAAATTTTGGCAAAATACTTATTTGATACCGAAGATGCTTTGGTACGTATTGATATGAGTGAGTATATGGAGAAATTTTCCGTATCGCGTTTGGTTGGAGCTCCTCCCGGATATGTTGGTTATGAAGAAGGTGGACAATTAACTGAAAAAGTACGCCGTAAACCTTATTCGGTTGTTTTGTTAGATGAAATTGAGAAAGCGCACCCTGATGTTTTTCATTTGTTACTGCATGTTTTAGATGAAGGACAATTAACTGATAGCTTGGGAAGAAGAGTCGATTTTAAGAATACAATAATTTTGATGACCTCAAATATTGGTTCGCGCCAGATTCAAGATTTTGGTCGCGGAGTAGGTTTTGGTAATACGGAGTTTAATGAAGACCGCAATAAGGGTATTATTCAAAAAGCATTAAAAAAGGCTTTTGCTCCGGAGTTTTTAAATAGAATTGATGATGTTATTCTGTTTAATTCATTATCACTCGAAGACATTCACAAAATTATAGATATAGAACTTGATGGTTTATATCATCGTGTGGAAGATTTAGGATATAAACTAATAATATCTAAAGAAGCCAAAAATTTTATTGCGGAAAAAGGATATGATAGTAAATTTGGTGCCCGACCACTTAAACGAGCCATTCAAAAATATCTTGAAGATGAAATGGCAGAAGTTATAATTGAGGCATCAATTTCGGAAGGTGATACTATTCATGTGAAATTTGACAAAAAAGAAGATAAAATTAATATTGTAATCGAAAAAGCAAAAGAAAAGAAAAAAAACAAGAAAGCGGATACCGAAAATAAAAGTATCGACAATAATTAGAGATTTATTTAAGGTATTTTATTAGAGCTTAATTTAAAACGTTCAAATTGTAATGTATCACGATTTGGACGTTTTGCTATTTATATCGTTCTACTGAAAATTACGCATAAAATAACTTTTTCGACAACCTACGGACTATTAAACTCTAAACTGTTAAACTTTAAACTATTAATTTGTCAAAATACCAAAAATATAAGCAACAAAAAAGCCTTGCATAAATGCAAGGCTTTCGATTAAATTTTCAGATCAAATATATAAACTATGCGAGTTTAACATTTACTGCATTTAATCCTTTTCTACCTTCGGTAAGTTCAAAAGTAACTTGGTCGTCCTCTCTGATTTCATCGATTAAACCTGTTACGTGTACAAAGTACTCATTGTCTGATTCTGAGTCTTTAATGAAACCGAATCCTTTGGTGTCATTAAAAAATTTTACTGTTCCTTCTTTCATGATAATATTAAAAATTGTATTAATTATGATGCAAAGATAGTATAATATTTTTATAAATCATTGTTTTTCAAGAAAATTTATTAAAATAATTAAATTATATCTATAAATCCGCAATGAAAAAGATGCCTTACCGGAAATAATTGGATATAATATAGCGTTTAACTGTTTCTATAAACTTTTCAATATCAGTATCTTGGCACTTCTTTTTGTGTATAAACCTCAATTTAGCTTAAATATATGTAAGTTATGCTTTTAATATCTTGCTATTACACGCACCGGTGCCCCTGCCGATTGAAATTTTCCGGGAACAGCAATTATTTCAAATTCATCAATATTTAATAATCGTTCTAAACCGGTGAGGTTTTCAATAATAAGTACATCATTGGCAAAGAATAATTTATGTACATTATATGGATAATCATCCGGGCTGGGACTATCAAAACCTATTATTTTAATATCATTCTCAATAAGTGCCTCTGCAAAAGCCGGCGTAATAACCGGAAAGTTTTTATAATAATTATCGGTACGGTAATATTTATCTTGTCCGGTATGTAGTAAAAGAATGCTGCCTTTTTTTATTTGTACATCTTTTAACACATCAATATCAATTTTTTTTCGATTTTTAACATCGATTACCTTAGCAGGACCAAAAAAGTGTTCGGGTTTAATTTCGGAAAGTTTTTTGCCGGTAGGCATCATATGAAAAGGAGCATCTATATGTGTACCTACATGCATTCCACTTTGGATATAGAAAGAATTATAGCCGTTTTTATCAAAAAAAGCTACTTGTTTTAATTCCGAAATGCTATCACCCGGGAAAACGGGCATTTCATCTTTAAATGTATGTGATAAATCTACGTATATCATTTGTAACAAAATTTATAATTAAAAATAAAAGAATGTATTATTAAATCTAAATTAAGCGATTATTTATTTCAATAGGCATCAATCTATTGAGTCAAAAAGTTTACAAAAAAAACACTAATACCAAAGGATATTCTCACTTTTTTTCTAAACTTTTCAAACTCAATATCTTGGCTCGTCTTTTTATGCATAACTGCTTAATTTGGGTTAAAGTAAAGCAGCCGAACTGATACTTCTCTTTGAGTAATAAATAAAAATCTCATTGAAAAGCGAATATAGTAATATTCTAGCAATCCAAATTCTGGATATATTTATTAAGATTTTATCATACTGATTTTTGTAAATATAAAATATTGAATAACAGAAATATACAGAGTGTTTATTTTAGAGTGAAATTATTCTAAATATTTTGGTATAGTATTTGAAAGTTACAAAATGTAAATAATTATGTAAAAAACAATAATCTACGAAAATAATGAAAAAGAAAAGTTATAGTTTTCCGAGCTTATTTGAAGCTACTGCAACCGATTTAAATTTTGTATCAAAAGATTTATTGGGAGGACTTCAATTATATGAAAATGAACAGGCTTATATTTTGGGTGATTTAGCTTTATCGGAAGGTATGTCGCCAAATAAAGCCATTAACAGTGCTCCTGATGAATTGGATTATCTGCTTTTTGTAAAAGCAGGTATTTTATTGGCAAATAATACAAATAATCGTCCGCTTGCTTTAACCACCGGCTTTCCGTTTTCAACTTATCATATTTATAAAAAGAAAGCCGAAGAAATTATTCAAAGCATTGATGCCATAGAATACTATCAGGGAACATTCAGCAATAAAAAACGTGCTAAAATTAAACCCCATATTCAAAAAGTGGAAATATTACCGGAAATGATAGGGAATATTATTGCCTTGCGTGTAGGGGATGAAAATGCAGACGGAAACTTTTTTGTGGTAAGTTTAGGTTACGGGACTTGTGAGGCTGTATTAAGTACCGAAACAGGAATTGTTCATCGTACAGCTACTAGCATTACGGGTATGCAATATGCCGTAGATATGTTTATGCGTCAGCTTTCTAATAAATATTATCTGGGTTTAAAAACCGAAAAGCAGTTAGATATGTCTTTCCGTAACGATCATATTATTCTGGATAGGAAAAGAGTGAATATTGTAGAATTACGTAAACATGTACTTGAAAGATATTATGAACATGTTATTTCACCTGTTTTACGAAGATCGTTTAGTGATTCGGATTTTGAAAAAGCCGATAAAATTTTCTTAACCGGTGGCGGTGCCATGTTTAGTGAACTGGTAGATGCTTTCCATAATGAGTTTCATGATATTGCTAATGTTGAAGTGGTTAAAAATCCTTTAACACTTACAAGCGAAGGTTATAGCCTAAATTCAATTATGCTTGCAGGGGGTGATAAATCTACAGCAATAGGCTTAGATGTAGGTAATGCAAACACGGTACTAACACAATTTGAAACCGATAAATACGAAAAAGAAGTTAATGATTTTAAACCGGCTTTTTCTTAAAAAAAACTTAAAACGTAGATTATTGAATTGAAAATTATCAAAAATACAAACTCAATTTCTGAGCTTTGTTTCGTAGATCAATTCAAAAAGCCGCTCTTTTACAAAGCGGCTTTTTTTATGCAACCATAGTTGCAAATACATAATAAACCAATACTCCAATTTTTAAAAATCAAACATTTTGATTATTTTAATTCTTTATGGCACAACCACCAATCGTAACACTCATGTTTACCTGCTTTAGCATCTTCTAACCTTTGTTTTGCGGTTGCTGAATCGGTTGCCGGTGGAATAATTACATGATTACCAACCATTTCGTTGTTTGGCCAATTTGCCGGTATGGCAACTTTATTTTTATCCGAAAGTTGCATTGCTTCAACAGCGCGTAAAATCTCATCCATATTCCTACCCAATTCTTGCGGATAATAGAATATTATACGAATATTTGCATCAGCATCTACGATGAATACCGCGCGAACTGTATTGGTCCCTTTGCCCGGATGAATAAGGCCTAATTCGGCAGCAACTTTACCGGTATCTGCAATAATCGGGAATTCAATTTTTACACCTACATTTTCTTCAATCCACTCTTCCCATTTAATGTGTGCAAAAACTTGATCAACGCTTAAACCGATTAATTCGGTATTAAGTGCTTTAAATCTATCGTAGCGCTTTTGAAAAGCAACAAACTCTGTTGTACATACCGGAGTGAAATCTGCCGGATGACTGAATAATACAAACCATTTTCCTTTATAATCACCGGGTAAATTTTTAATACCGTGTGTTGTTTGAACGGTTAACTCAGGAAATTTATCTCCTAATAATGGCATTCCTTTTTTCTCTTCCATATCTTTTAATTTTAGGGTTATTATTAAATTCGATACAAAGGTAGGGTAAAAAACAACATCAGTCAAATCAATAATTTTTATATTATCATAGATTTTTTTTATATTTGCATCTCAAATAAAACTCTTTAACTATATTGTTGCCATAACATACAATTGAAATTGTTCTAATTAGTGTCTGTTCATAAAACATGTATTTTCATAAAACAGGTGCAGTGCGACTTTGTTAATTTACTGTTTGTAAGTAACTTAACTTTTATGGAATTAGCAATTTTAGTCGTACTCCGACTTTATAGACACTTACTAATTAATTAAAAAAATAATCTTTATGACTCTTGTTCAACTTGAATACATTGTAGCACTGAATAAATACAGGCATTTTGTTACTGCTGCTGAAAAATGTTTTATTACACAACCGACTTTAAGCATGCAAATTCAAAAACTTGAAGACGAATTGGATATAAAAATCTTTGACCGTAGTAAACAGCCTATTGAACCTACCGTAGTTGGAGAAAAAATTATTAAACAAGCAATGGTTGTTTTGGAATCGGCTAATAAAATTCCGGAAATGATTCAAGAAATCAGAGGGAATATTCAAGGAGATTTGAATATTGGAATAATACCTACTATTGCCCCTTACTTAGTTCCTTTATTCATTACCCAAACCATCAAAGAATACCCGGGTTTACACATACAAATTGAAGAATTACTTACAGATCAAATTGTTGAAGCATTAATTAACAACGATTTAGATATCGGTATTATTGCAACTCCTTTAAATGAGCCGGGTATTCGTGAAATACCTTTATACTATGAACCTTTTATAGTTTTTAGCTCAAAAGAGCACCGATTTTTTAAAAAGGACAAAATTAATGCTTCGGATTTAAGCATTGACGATATGTGGCTTTTAAACGAAGGACACTGTTTTAGTAGTCATGCCATTAATTTGTGCGGTGCCGACCAAATTAAGACGCAATCCTTGGCTTTAAATTACCGCAGCGGCTCATTAGAGTCATTAAGTAAACTGGTAGAACAACAATACGGTTATACATTGCTTCCGTGGCTTAGCCTTTTGGATATGGAAGAACGAAAAAAAGAATTGGTACGTGAATTTAATGTACCCATTCCTAAAAGAGAAATAAGTATCGTGGTAAAGGATACTTTCTTAAAAGAAAAAATGGTAAATGCCATTAAAGACAAAATTTTAGAAAATATCCCCGAAGAATTAAAGACTTTGGGCAATGGCATGCTGGTTGATTGGAAATAATTTTATCAACTCTATTTACAAAATTATAGCGTTTATTTTTTTTCTTCAACTTGACAATCTTCACATAATCCATAAAAATACAAGGAATGATAATCTACCCTGAATTTCATAAGTTCAGATGCCGTAGTTTGTATTTCGTGAATACGCGGGTCGCAAAACTCGATTACTTTACCACATTCCGTACAAATTAGATGGTCGTGCTGGCGACATTCATGAGCTTTTTCAAATTGAGCAATATTTTTACCAAACTGATGCTTAATCACTAAATTACAATCTAATAAGAGCTCAATAGTATTGTATAATGTTGCCCGACTAACCCGGTAATTTTTATTTTTCATAAACAGATACAAACTTTCAATATCAAAATGCCCGTCGCGTGTATAGATTTCATCTAAAATAGCAAAGCGTTCAGGCGTTTTACGGTGTCCCATTTTTTCAAGATATTCAGTAAATATCTGTTTTACAGTTTCTTTTGTATCTGTGCAAATCATATTCAAATTAATTAATTTTGAGGCTGTTTTTTCAATGACAAATAGTTTAGGGTTAAAATATAGTCCAAAATTACAAAAAATATTTATTTGCACAACACTTATTTAGAATTATTCTAAATATTTTTTTTCGAAAATACTTAAACTTTGTCAAAGTATTTTCTTTGACAAAGTTTAAAAATTAGATTTACTATTTTACAGCTATGGTTTCAATCTCAATCAATACACTCATTGGTAGTTCTTTAACTGCAAAAGCTGCTCTTGCAGGTGGATTTTCGTGGTAATATTTTCCGTAAACTTCGTTCATAGCTGAAAAATTACTCATATCGGATAATAAACAAGTTGATTTAACAACATCTGCATACGAAAAACCGGCTTCTTTTAATATTGCACCAATGTTTTTCATAACTTGTTCAGTTTGTTCCGTAATTCCGCCCTCTATAATTTTACCTGTTTCAGGGTTTATAGGTATTTGCCCTGAAATATACAAAGTGTTACCTG